>NZ_JBHWZS010000013.1:0-62896 GCF_042728155.1 Streptomyces sp. NPDC060209 | reverse complement strand
TCGTTTATTTTTAAACCCCCCTGGGCTCCCCCCCGCGGGGGGGGGGGGCGGGTACGACTTCCACGCGTCCCGGCCGGCCCGCACCGGTGCCGGTTCCCCCATCGGCACCGCGCACCTTTTCCGACACCTCCGCCGGACCTGAACAGAGGTCCGGCCTGCCCCTGCGGTGTCGGCACACCCCAGGGAAGGACTCCCACCTGTGGCAACCACCACCCCCACCAGGGGCGCACAAGGCTCCCGGCCCAGCCGCCGCGCCCCGAAGCCCATGACTCCCCGCCGCCAGGCATGGCGGCGCCGGCTGTGGCGCTTCGACGACAAGGCCTCGCCCTACGCCTACATCGCCCCCTTCTTCCTCGTCTTCGGCGCCTTCGGGCTCTACCCGCTGATCTACACCGGCTGGATCGCCCTCCACCGGGTGGAGATGACCGGTCTCGACCAGATGGAATGGGTCGGCTGGGAGAACTTCAGCAACATCCTCCAGGACTCAGAATTCTGGACCGCGGTCACCAACACCTTCGTCATCGGTGTGATCTCGACCGTCCCGCAGCTGATGATCGCGCTGGGGCTCGCCCACCTCCTGAACTACAAGCTGCGGGCCAGCACCTTCTGGCGCACCGTGATCCTCACGCCGTACGCCACCTCGGTGGCCTCCGCGGCCCTCGTCTTCGCCCTGGTGTTCCGGGCCGACGGCGGCCTGCTGAACTGGGTCCTCGGCTTCTTCGGTGTCGGCGAGACGAACTGGGCCAACGGTCACTGGTCGTCCAACATCGCCATCGCGGTCATCGTGATCTGGCGCTGGACGGGCTACAACACCCTGATCTACCTTGCCGCGATGCAGGCGGTCCCGTCCGACCTCTACGAGGCGGCCTCGCTCGACGGCGCGTCGCGCTGGCAGCAGTTCCGCAACGTGACGATTCCCGCGCTCCGGCCGACGATCCTCTTCACGATCGTCATCTCGACCATCGGGTCCATGCAGCTGTTCGGTGAGCCCCTCCTGCTCGAAGGCGGCCAGATCGGGGCGCAGGGCGGCACGGAGCACCAGTACGAGACGCTCAGCATCTACCTCTACAACTACGGCTGGAACCTCGGACACCTCGGTCCGGCCGCCGCGGTCGCCTGGGCCATGCTCGTCCTGCTGCTGCTCATTGCCGCGATCAACTGGCTCGTCGGGCGCCTCGTGCGCAAGACCGCGGCCTGACGGGGAGCGATTTCCATGACCACCACGAATACCGTCACCGCTCCGGACCACCGCCGCGTCTCCAAGGCCGCGGTCCGTGACGAGCCTCCGCGCCGCCGCCGCTTCAAGCCCGGAGCCGGCCGCCAGCACCACGCGGGCCCCTTCGCCTACTTCGCACTCGCCGTCGTCGGCCTCGGCTCGCTGTTCCCGCTGTACTGGACGCTCGTCGCCGCGTCCCGCACCCAGGACGAGGTGCTGGACACCACGCCGCCGCTCATCCCGGGCGGCAACCTGTTCAACAACCTCGAGGCGGCCTGGGAACAGGCCAACCTCGGCAAGGCCATCGTCAACACGGTGATCGTGTCCGCCAGCATCACCCTGGCGACCCTGTTCTTCTGCACCCTGGCCGGCTACGCCTTCGCCAAGATGCGCTTCAAGGGCCGCGGCGCGCTGATGACGGCGGTCATCGCCACGCTGACGATCCCCCCGCAGCTCAGCGTCGTACCGCTGTTCATGATGATGTCGGACATCGGCTGGGGCGGTCAGCTGGAATCGGTGATCTTCCCGACCCTCGTCAGCGCGTTCGGTGTGTTCTTCATGCGCCAGTACCTCCTGGAGGCGCTGCCGTACGAGCTCATCGAGGCGGGCAGGATGGACGGGGCGAACAACCTCCGCATCGTGTGGAGCATCGTGCTGCCGGTCGCCCGCCCGGCCATGATGGTGCTGGGCATGCTCACGTTCGTCCAGGCATGGAACGACTTCTTCTGGCCCTACCTCGCACTGAACCAGCAGGACCCCACGCTCCAGGTGGCCCTCGGCCAGCTGAGCGCGTCCTACGTGCCCGACCAGAGCATCGTCATGGCGGGCGCGCTGATCAGCACCCTGCCGCTGCTCGTCGTCTTCGTGATCTTCGGCAAGCAGATCGTCGGGGGAATCATGTCCGGCGCGGTCAAGGGCTGACCCCGCCCGCCGTTCCACTCCGGTCCGACCCCGGCCCCGCTGTTCCTTCGGTCCGACCCCGGCCCGTTCCGTCCCCGGTCCGGCCTCCGGCCGTTCCGTACGGCCTGCGCCTGACCGCAGGCCGTACGGGGCCGGGGCCCCCGCACTTCCTGTCCTTGTCCCTCCACCCATGGGAGCGCTCCCGCATGACTGCCGTACGACCCGACACCACCCCCAAGCAGGCGCCCGGGGCGCAGTTCCCCACGGGCTTCATCTGGGGCGCGGCGACCGCCTCCTACCAGGTCGAGGGTGCCGCTGCCGAGGACGGCCGCACGCCGTCCATCTGGGACACCTTCAGCCGGACGCCCGGCAAGGTCCGCAACGGCGACACCGGCGACATCGCCGCCGACCACTACCACCGCTACCGCGACGACGTCGCCCTCATGAAGCAGCTCGGGCTGAAGGCGTACCGCTTCTCCGTCTCCTGGTCCCGGGTCCAGCCCACCGGCCGCGGCCCGGCGGTCGAGCGCGGTCTGGACTTCTACCGCAAGCTCGTCGACGAGCTGCTGGACGCCGGCATCATGCCGGTCGCCACCCTCTACCACTGGGACCTGCCCCAGGAGCTCGAGGACGCCGGCGGCTGGCCCGAGCGTGTGACCGCCGAGCGCTTCGCCGACTACGCCGCGATCGTCTCCGGCGCCCTCGGCGACCGCGTCGGCATGTGGACCACCCTCAACGAGCCGTGGTGCTCGGCCTACCTCGGCTACGCCTCCGGCGTGCACGCCCCCGGCCGTACCGAGCCCGCAGCGGCGCTGCAGGCGGCCCATCACCTCAACCTCGCCCATGGCCGGGCGATCGAGGTTCTGCGCGCCCAACTCCCCGCTGCCGCGCAGACCTCGGTCACCCTCAATCTCCACCAGGTCCGTCCGCTCACCGGCAGCGAGGCCGACGCGGACGCCGCCCGCCGCATCGACGCGGTCGGCAACCGTGTCTTCACCGGTCCGATTCTGCGGGGGGAGTACCCCGAGGACCTGATCACCGACACCTCGCACCTGGTGGACTGGTCGAAGCTGGTCAGGGACGGCGACCTCGCCACCATCTCCCGCCCGGTCGACGCCCTCGGCATCAACTACTACACCCCGACGCTGGTCTCCACCCCGGTGGAAGGTGCCGACTACGCGCGCAGCGATGCCCACGGCGCCAGCGACCACTCCCCGTGGCCCGGTTCCGAGCACGTCGCCTTCCACCTCGCCGAGGGGAAGGAGCGCACCGCGATGGACTGGTCGATCGACCCCAACGGGCTCTACGACCTCCTCATGGACACCCACCGGGACCACCCCGGCCTCCCGCTCATGGTCACCGAGAACGGTGCCGCCTTCGACGACTACGTCTCGCCCGAGGGCAAGGTGGAGGACCCCGAGCGCGTCGCCTACCTGCACGGGCACCTCGACGCCGTGCAGCGGGCCGTGGCCGACGGTGCGGACGTCCGGGGCTACTTCCTCTGGTCTCTGATGGACAACTTCGAGTGGGCGTACGGCTACTCGAAGCGCTTCGGGGCCGTGTACGTCGACTACGCCTCCCAGCGCCGCATCCCCAAGGCGAGCGCCCACTGGTACTCCGACGTGATCCGCCGCCACGCACTGCCCCCGGTCGGCACCGTCTGACCCCGACCAGCACGAACAGCGGGACCCGGCACACCGCCTGGTCCCGCTTTTCTGTGCCCGGGCCCCTTCCTCCGCCCCCCGTTTCCCGGCCCGCCTTACGTGTTCGTCATCCGGACCCCGTACGCTTGGGAGCGCTCCCAAGAGTTGTGGCGCTGCAGAGGACCGCTGGGTCCGGACAAGTGTCAAGGGATCGGACGGTGGGACTTGGTTTGGCCAACCCGCTGTGAGAAATTGACCGCGAACGGGAGGCAGCCATGGCGGCAGCGCGAGTACGGAGTGGCGGGCGGCCCACGCTCGAAGAAGTAGCGGCCCGGGCCGGGGTGGGGCGGGGCACGGCCTCACGCGTCATCAACGGCTCCCCGCGGGTCAGCGCACAGACCAGGGAGGCCGTCGAGGCGGCCGTCGCCGAGCTGGGGTACGTACCCAACCGCGCGGCCCGCGCGCTCGCGGGCAACCGCACGGACGCCATCGCTCTCGTCGTGCCCGAGTCCGAGACCCGGTTCTTCGCCGAGCCGTACTTCTCCGACATCGTGCGGGGTGTCGGGGCGGCCCTCGCGGACACCGAGATGCAGCTGCTGCTGACCCTCGCAGGCAACGACCGCGAGCGCCGCCGGCTGGCCCAGTACCTGACCGCGCACCGGGTCGACGGAGTGCTCCTGGTCTCCGTCCACGCCGACGACCCGCTGCCGGACCTCCTAGAACAGCTCGGCATGCCCGCCGTGATCAGCGGCCGCAGGCACGCCGCGGAGACGCTGCCCTCCGTGGACTCCGACAACTTCGAGGGTGCCCGCGCGGCCGTCGACCACTTCATATCGCGAGGCCGCCGCTCCATCGCCACGATCACCGGCCGCCTGGACGTCTACGGCGCCCAGCGCCGCCTCGACGGCTACCGCAAGGCCATCGCCACCGCCGGTCTCGACCCCGACGAGCGGCTGATCGCGCCCGCCGACTTCAGCGAGGAAGGCGGCGCCCGCGCGATGCGGGAGCTGCTGGAGCGCCGCCCCGACGTGGACGCGGTCTTCGCCGCCTCCGACGTGATGGCGGCCGGCGCCCGCCAGGTCCTGCGCGAGTCCGGCCGCCGCATCCCGGACGACGTGGCCCTGATCGGCTTCGACGACTCCGCGGTGGCCCGCCACATGGACCCGCCCCTGACGAGCGTGCGCCAGCCGATCGAGGAGATGGGCCGCACGATGACCCGCGTCCTGCTCCAGGAGATCGCGAACCGTTCGTCGGGCGACGGCACACAGGAGCGCCCGAGGATCGTGCTGCCCACGGAGCTGGTGGTGCGCGAGTCGTCCTGAGGAGGGCGCGCCGCTGTCCGCGGACGGCAGCGCGCACGGAAGGAGGGCCGACAGCGGTCTGTCGGCCCTCCAGGGGTTCGGTGCTTGCCGCGGTCCGGTCAGAGCCGGCCGCCGGTGAGGCGGGTGATCGGACCGGCGTGGGTCTTGGCCGTCTGGCGTCCGAGGGCGAACGCGCCACCGACGAGACCACCGAGACCCGCTGCGGCGCCCACGGCTATCGCCTTGCGGTGCTTGACGACGGTCCACGCGGTGGTCGCGGTCGAGGTCACCTTGCCCGCCGTGTCCAGGACGGTCTGCCGACCCGTGTCCCAGCCGGCGACAGCGGCCCGCTTCGTCGCCAGGCCGGCCGACCGGACACCGGTCTCCGCCGACTCGGCGGCATCCTGGGCCGACGACTTGGCGTCCTGCGCCGATGACTTGGCCTTCGAGGCTGCGACCGCCGAGCCGGACTTGGCATGGTTGCCGGCCGCCGCGGTGGTCTGTCGCCCCTTGGCGGCGGCCGTCCTGGCACCCGAACCGGCCTTCGCCGCAGAACCGTTCACATTCTTGGATTCTTCGCTCTCTGCAGTCATGGTGTTCGTGTAACCCCTCGATGCGGCTCGAAACGAAGCGGTGGAATTCAGCCGGAATCCCGTGGGAGCAGTGAACCCAGCGGACCCAGGTCGAGGTTGAGGTCCTCCATGGTGAGGTCGTAGCGCTCGCAGAGCTCCGACATCCGGTCCTGCAGGATCATCAGCGTCATCCCGATGCGTTCTTCCTGGTCCTCACGGAGATCGCCCACATCGACCCGGTGCAGCGCGGTGCGCTCCATGAGCTGGCGCAGCAGTTCGACGATCGTCAGCACCAGTTTGATGAGATCGCGCTCCACCGTCTCCGGGTCGGTCTCCAGGCGCTGGGCCACTCCGCCCCGTGTGCCACGCTCGTCAGGGCCCGCGGGCACGAGATCGAAGGCGTGGGCCGCCGCCTGCGCGACCTCCTGGAGGTTCGCCGCCCGTGTACGCGGTTCCGCTTCCTCTGGCATGGAGTGCTCCTCGCTCATTCGCCGTTGCCGTGCCGGGACGTGCGTACGGCCCTCACCACGGCGCCGGTTCCTCCGATGTGATCGACCGGATCACGGCTCTCAGATTGATGTGCACCAGGTCGACGTCGGCGATGGAGAGAACCAGATCTCCGGTGAGCACCGCTCCGCCGTTGAGCAACCGGTCCAGCAGGTCGATGAGCGCCACCTGGCGCCCGGCCAGCGATTCGACGGAGTTGTCGGGCCGTGCGGAATGCCCGGCGCGGGGTTCGGCGAAACCCGCGCCGGGCATGGCCGTGCTCAGTTCGTCGTTCATCGCGGCTCACCGCCGCCCGCCGCGGGCGGCGTGGCGAAGGAGTACGGCGCCCAAGGGCCGGTGATCTCGACGCGCACGCCCGGTACGCCGTCGGCGAGCCCCGTGAGCGCCGCGCGGAACGCGTCGGCCCGGGTGCCATGGACCAGGTAGGCGTCGTTGACGATGTTCTCGCCCGCGGCCTGGGCCAGATCGCCCTGCTGCGGACGGTGCGTGACGTGCGCGCTGGCGAAGCCGGCCACCAGGGCGGGCACCTCGGCGGCCACCGCTCCCGCCGACCGATAGGTCTCGCGGTGGCTCTGCTGCGTGGCGCGGCGCCTCTGGAGGTAGGCCCGCCCGGGGCCGGCCGCCGCGTCCGCCTCCGGCCCGCGGCCGCTCACCGTGACCGCCTCGCGCGGGTCTGCGTAGACCTTGACGCCGAGCTCGACATGACCTTCGAGGCGGCCGAGCAGAGCGGAGAACTCGGCCTCGCGGTCGCCGAGCATGTCCCGCACGCGCTCGTCGTCCAGGTAGACGGTCACCAGGCGCATGGGCAGTACGGTCGTGTGCTCGTACGCCGCCTCGACGACCGCGTGGTGGGTACGGGCCAGCACTTCGAGCCGGTCGAGATCCTCCATCTGCGCCTTCACGCCCTCGGTCCCGTACAAGGCGGACGGTACGGACGAGACCAGGGCCACGAGCTCCCCGGCACGGACCGTGCGCAGGGGGGTTCCCTCCAGACCCGGCTGTGCCGCGAGTGCCGTTTCCAGAGGTGTTCCGGCGCGGCCGACGGCGTAGACGTAGGACATCGCCGAACCCGTCGCCCGGTCCACTTCCGCAGTCACTTCGACTCCTCACCTTCCGTGTTCTCCGCCTCGGTACGCCCGGGAAGCGCGTCCTGGCCCGCCCCGGCGGCCGATGCGCCGGGCAGCCCCACGGCTGCCCTCAGCTCGGCTATCTCGGCCCGCAGCCGTGCGTTCTCCGCCTCCACCTGATCCACCGCCGAATCGTCCTGTGCGCCGCGCACCTGCGAACTCTGTCCGGGGCGGGCCCGGGAGGAGAGCGAGGGATCGTGCTCCCACCAGTCGATGCCCATCTCCTTGGCCTTGTCCACGGAAGCGACGAGCAACCGAAGCTTGATCGTCAGGAGTTCGATGTCGAGCAGGTTGATCTGGATGTCACCCGCGATGACGACGCCCTTGTCCAGGACCCGTTCGAGGATGTCGGCCAGATTCGCGGAGGACTGCTGCTGTCCGTACGGGGACGCCGCCGAAGAGGCCCCCATACGGCCGGCCAGTGAATCGGTCACGTCGGATCAGTCCCATCCGTGCTGTGGGCGGAGCATGTCAGCTGCGTGCGGAGGCGGTACGGCGCCGGGAACGGGGGGCCGGCTCCTCGGTCTCTTCCTCGTCATCGAGGGGCTCCTCCTCCTCCTCGTCCTCGTCCTCGTAGTCGTCCTCGGCCCTGGGCTCGTCGGCGGGAGCTTCCTCCTCGTCCTCGTCCTCGTAGACCTCGTCCTCCGGGGGAAGCTCCTCGTCGTCGTCCTCGGCGGGTTCCTCTTCCTCCCCGTCGGTGAGTTCGTCGTCGTCCTCATCGGGGTGCCCGGACTCCGCCTCGGCCTCGCCGGACTCGGATTCCTCCGCTTCGGAGCCGTTCTCCTCCTCGGCGCGGGCCTCTTCCTCCTCGACGGCCTCGTCGTGCTCCAGGACGACCTCGCCGTCGCGGATCTCCCCGCGCCAGCCGTCGGTGGCCTCGCCGCGCATCATGATGAACTTGCGGTAGAGCTTCAGGTCGAGGCGGGCCCTGCGGCCCTGGGCGCGCCAGATGTTGCCGGTCTTCTCGAACAGCCCCTTGGGGAAGTACTCGAGGACGAGCAGGACCCGCGTCAGGTTGTCGGTGATGGCATGGAATGTCACCACCCCCTTGACCGTTCCCTTGGCGCCCTCGGTGGTCCAGGTGATCCGCTCGTCCGGAACCTGTTCGGTGACGTTCGCCTTCCAGCTGCGTGTGGACTTGGCGACCTTCACCTTCCAGTTGCTGCTGGTGTCGTCGGACTTCTCGACACTCACGACGCCCTTGGCGAAGGTGCTGAACTCCTGGAACTGCGTCCACTGGTCGTAGGCCTCGCGCACCGGGACGCCTACGTCGATGTCCTCGGAGATCGTGACGCTCTTCGACTTGCCTCCGCCGCCCTTGCGGCCTTTGCCGAACAACCCCTTCACCTTGTCCTTGATGGCGTCCTTCACATGGGAGGCGCCGGCACTCACGGCGGCCTGTGCCGGTGACTTGCCCTCGCTGAGGGCCTTGCCGCCCTTGGCGAGGGTCTTCACCGCACCGCCGGGTGAGTCCTTGCCGTCCGCGAGTCTGCCGACCCCCTCGCCGAGCTTGTGGCCGAGGTTGGTGACCGCGTGCTGGGCGCGGGCCCTGACGTAGTTCTGCAGCTCTTCCTTGAGGCGGTCCGTGGCGGGGTTCTTCGCCACGTCGTCCTTGAGCTTGCTGAAAGCCGTGTCAGCCATTGCTGTCACCCCGGCGCGCGTTCGACGAAGCCGTCCTGCGGGTCCCGGAGGCGGTCTTGCGGGTGGCCGAACCGGTCTTCTTCCGGGCACCGCCCGAGGCGGTACGACGGGCTCCGGAGGCGGCGCCCGCGGTCTTGGATGCGGGGTTGGACGCCTTCTTGGCCGCTGCCTTGCGGCGCGGGGCCGGCTTCTCCTCCGCGCCCTCGCTGCCCGATTCCTCGTCGTCCTCGTCGTCCTGCGCGTCGCGCGCGTCGAGGTCGTCCTCCTCGTCGCCCTCGTCCTCCTCGTCCCGCGCCTGCGCGCCGGACGGATCGTCGAGTTCCAGGGTGCGCTTGCGGAGGGAGTCGGCGAGGCCGGTCGCCCGCTGCGTCAGGGCGTTGGTGGCGGCCGTCTTCGTGGCGCCCACCAGCTCGTTGCGGACCTGGTCGTTGAGGGTGCCGAGGAGTGGCGAGTCGGCCAGCATCCTGCCGAGCTGCTTCGGGTCCAGGCTCAGCTTCTTGCCCGCCAGGAACATCCCGAAGCCGATCGCCAGCTTGGCCTTCTTCGTGCGTCCAAGTAGGTAGCCACCTACGAGGGCCGCACCTATCTTCGCGTTGACGGTCATCTGTTGAGCACCTCAGTCTCCAAGATCAAGATTTGTCGTTCAGACGTTTCTGATAGGTCTCGCATTCGGCGAGCCGATCCAGCAGTTCGTCCTCGCGGCGGTCGAACTCTTCCTCGTCGATGTTTCCGCTCAGGAGTTCACGTTCCAGCTCGGCCAATTGCGTGCGTACGGGTCCCGGGTCGTAGTGCTCGCGTTCTGCGGCCAGCACCACTTGATCGAGAACCCACGCCGTACCGCGCACCGGGGCCAGCGGAAAGGTGAGCAGTTGCGAAATGAGGCCCATGGGGTACCTCCCATCTGCGAGGGCTGTACGTCAGACGAAGCTGTAGGGCGGGAGCGGGCCGTTGAGTGCGAACGTGTATTCGTCGCCCCTGCGCTCGGCCTCTTCGTGGACCGTCTGCGAGAAAGCGGACGCCTCGTCACGCCGCACCAGAAAGGACACGTTCAGGAAGTGAGTCTTCGTGGGTTCTCCTTCGGAGACCCTTTCCGCGGCGGCCGCCAGTACGGTCGCCACTTCCCTTCCCAGCGCTTCCTGCCTGGCCTGGATCTCGTGCGACACGAGCTCGCCCAGGGCCATTTTCTGGTCCTGTGCCGCCGGATTCTCCCGGGTGTACTCGCTGAGCCGTCGGGCCTCGGGCGATTCCGTGAGAATTTCCCGCAGCAGGCTCTCCTCTTCGCGCGAGACCTTGACGTTGTACTCGAGCCGGCCGTCGAGTTCGGAAAGACGGGTCGTGTAGGTGTCCTTCCCCTGCTCGAGCGCGGCACGGACCTGTTCGTCGTCCGGCCCCACCAGACCGAATCGCATGGGCAGCGCCGCGCCGTCGGCCATCAGCCGCTCCAGCACGCTCTGGTGGGCGACGAGATCCCGTCGCTTGGCCCGCAGTTCGGGCGGCGTGTCACTGACCACCGCGCCGAGCGCCCCCGTCTTGACGGTGCGCAGGTCCGACGCCGGTTCCCCGACACCGGACAGGCCGTCCAGCCGCAGTGGGTGGTCCGCCGCCGTGATGGCGTAGATGTAGGTCGGCATGGGTTATTCCTCCCCGCGCTGGGACGTACGGCGGCTGCTCGAAGCGGAGGTCTTGCGCGCCGGCCGCTTCTCCTTCTCCTTGTCGTCGGAGTCGTCACGGCCACCCTGGAAGGAGTCCGTGAAGGCTTCGACCGCGCCGGTCAGCGCTCCCTTCGACTTGCCCTTGGCGCCGCTTTCCACCGTGTCGCCGACTATGTCGGTGAGCTGGGTCGGAGCCTTGCGGCCCGACTCCAGGTCCAGCCGGTTGCACGCCTCGGCGAAGCGCAGATACGTGTCCACGCTGGCCACGACGACACGTACATCGATCTTGAGGATCTCGATTCCGACGATCGAGACACGAACGAAGGCATCGATGACGAGCCCCCTGTCGAGAATGAGCTCAAGAACGTCGTAGAGATTTCCGGATCCGCCCCCGCTGTTGGAGGCGTTGCTCTGCTGTACGAGACTCATGGTCGGTCGTCCTTCCAATGAGTGGTTTGCTGCGGTCACGGTTGCTCAGCGAGCAGGTCAGCGGTCGACCTGTCCTCGGGCGTACCGTCGAATTCGTTCGTAACCCACGAGTTGGCCCTGGCCGTCGAGGCTCACGCGATAGGAGGCCATCACGCTCATGGTGTCCGGGATCTTCTCGATCTCGACAACTTCCACATTCGCCGTCCAGCCGTCGTCCGTCGCATTCAGTGAAGAAACCGAATCGGGCTCGCGCTGGAGAAGTTGGGCAAGTTGTTCGGCTGCGTTCCGCATCGCCGTGGAGACATCGACCCTGCCGCTACTGCCTTGATCGCTCTTGGTGTTTCCGGTAGTCGCCATGTGGTTCACCTGCCGCGCGTCATTGGGACTTCCTGTCGGCTTCGTTCGGTCAGCCATCCGTTCGGGGCTGCACTGCGCGTGCCCATGCGATCCGAACGTATGCATGATGCCTCGTCACGTATTCCACACAGCTGCGGATATTCGGCGTGCAACGACCCGGCCGTCGAGCGGGCGCGAAGAGGCCCTGCCGCGTCGGGGGACAGCGCGGCAGGGCCCGTGGGACCGGATGCCCGGTCCGCCGCTCGCCATGCGGCGAGGGATTCTGTGTGGCGGGTGTCACTGAGCGGGTCGCATCGGCCCGCATCGCGCACGCGGCAGCCGATGGCGCCGACGAGGACGACGTTGACGGTCGCCTGCTTCTCGGAGGATGTGGGTCAGAGGCTGCGGGCGGTGATGTCGCCGTGGGCGGTGGTCGCTCGGATGTTCAGGCCGGCGTCGCCGTCGGTGTTCTTGAGTGCGTTGTGGATCCGGCCGTAGGCGGTGCCGGCGTCCATGGAGGCGGAGACTCCGGGGGCGGCGCCGACGGAGATGTCGCCGGCCTCGGTGCGCAGCGTGACGGTGCCGCCGACGGCCTCGGCGATTCGGATGTCGCCCTGCTGGGTGGTGATCTCGGCGGGGCCGCCCAGGAGGCCGACCGAGATGTCGCCGGCTTGGAGGGTGAGGCGGGCGCTCGCGGTCTCGTCGAGCTCGACAGAGCCCGCCGCGCCCTCGAAGGCGACGTCACCGAGCCGTCCGACGCCCCGGAACTCCGCGGCGGCCGTCTTCGCCCCGATGTGCGAGCCGGCGGGCAGATGGACGGTCACCTCGACGGATCCGGAAGCGCCCAGGACCCGGGCCGTGGCAGCCGGGGCCTCGATCCGCAGGACACCGCCGTCGTAGGAGACCTCGGTCTGCTCGGCCGCCTTCACGTCGCGGCTCTTGGAGGCGTTCGCGGGCAGGACCTCGACGGTGGTGTCGGTCCGGTCGGCGGCGATGAACCGGATGCGGCCGGCGGGGATGTCGAGGGTGGCGGAGACCGGGCCGGGGGTGTCGAACTTCTGCATCGTGCGCTCCTTCGTCCGTGTTTCTGTTGATGGAAACGCTACGTTGCGTTCGAGGTATAGGCAACGTGCTTGTTGCGTGTTTTCGCAATCCATGCAGGTCCAAGATGGTTTTTCGTTGCAATGGATCTGAATCTAATGCAACACTCCAGGCTTCGCTCGTTGCAACCGGTTGGAGGTGAACGCTATGGTGTGGGCACCACGGACCATGTGAAGGAGAGATCGCCATGCCGGGAGGCAGACTCACCCAGCAGGAACGTCAGCAGATCGCGCTGGGACTGGGCGACGGCCTCCCCTACGCGGAGATCGCCAGGCGCCTCGACCGTCCGACCTCGACGGTCACGCGCGAGGTGATGCGCAACGGAGGCCCCACCGCCTACCGCGCCGACCTCGCCCACCGCGCCACCGAACACCGCACCCACCGCCGCAGGCAGACCGCGCCCCGGGGGGCGGACGTGTCCCCGCAACCCCATGGGCGTGACGCCCAGGCGGTGAGTGAGTACGAGGAGGTGTTCACCACCGTCCTCATGGGCACGGGCGCGCCCAGGATGATGGCCCGGGTGATGGCGTGCCTCTACATCACGGACGCGGGAAGCCTTACCGCGTCCGAACTCGTCCAGCGCCTCCAGGTCAGCCCGGCGTCCATCTCCAAGGCGATCACGTTCCTCGAGAGCCAGGGCCTCGTGCGCCGTGAACGCGACGAACGCCGCCGCGAGCGCTACATCGTCGACGACGACGTCTGGTACCAGGCGACGATCTCCAGTGCCCGGTCCCTCGTCCAGGTCATAGAGACCGCACGGGAGGGAGTCGGGATCCTCGGTCCCGGCACCCCGGCCGCCGCGCGCCTGGAGAACATCGCCCGCTTCCTCGACTTCGTCAGCGAGAGCACGACCCGCGCCGCGGAGCAGGCCCGCGAGGTCCTCTACGCGAAACCCGAAACGGACTCGGACGGTGCCGCCGGGCCTGACAACGGATAGACGGCTGCGCCGACCGCGCATGTGACGGGCGGCACACGTCCGGCGGGGCGGAAAAAAGAAATCAGCCCCTGACCTGTTTCCAGGTCAGGGGCTGATCGATCAGGGTGAGTAACGGGACTTGAACCCGCGACATCCTGGACCACAACCAGGTGCTCTGCCAGCTGAGCTATACCCACCATGTCGCCCGGTCGCTTTCTGACCGGCCGAGAAAAAGTGTACAGGGTCCGAGCGGGTGCTCGCGCCCGAGTTCTTCAGGACGGGTGCACGGGCCCCGGAGGGCCCGTGACCAGCGGTTGTGCGGCTACTGTCCGGCGGCCGGCGTGTGGCGCGCCGCGATCTCCTTGGCGCGGGCCGAGTCCGGGCCGGGCTGCGGCACGAAGACCGCGTCCCGGTAGTAACGCAGCTCCGTGATGGAGTCGCGGATGTCGGCCAGAGCCCTGTGGTTGCCGTTCTTGTCCGGACTGTTGAAGTACGCCCTCGGGTACCAGCGGCGCGCCAGCTCCTTGACCGAGGACACATCGACGATCCGGTAGTGGAGGTAGCCCTCCAGCGACGGCATGTCACGCGCCAGGAAGCCCCGGTCGGTGCCGACGGAGTTTCCGCACAGCGGGGCCTTGCCCGGCTCCTTCACGTGTTCGCGGATGTAGGCCATGACCCGTTCCTCCGCGTCGGCCAGGGTCGTGCCCCTGGCCAGCTCGTCGAGGAGGCCCGAGGCGGTGTGCATCTGCCGCACCACCTCGGGCATGGTCTCCAGGGCCGCGTCCGGCGGGCGGATCACGATGTCCACCCCTTCGCCGAGCACGTTCAGTTCCGAGTCGGTGACCAGTGCGGCCACCTCGATGAGTGCGTCGTCCGTCAGCGAGAGCCCGGTCATCTCGCAGTCGATCCACACCATGCGGTCGTTCATGGGCCCCACCCTACGGGGCGCTGCGCTGCCCCGGCAGGGTCGGGCGACCCGGAACATACGCCTCGGGACCCGGTCCGAGGCGCTCCATGGCGCCACCCGGAGCCGTCGTCGCGGTGACCGGGGACGGGCCGGGGGAGGCCGCGGCTGCGGCCCGCCGGCTCGATGCCGTGCCCTGGACGGGCACGGACGTCTCGATAACCGTGGTGACGCTCTCCAACGCCCCGCCCTGCGGGCGGCGTGCCCGGTAGGCGGCCCGGTACGCGGCGGGGGAGGACCCCAGCTGGCGGCGGAAGTGCCCGCGCAGCGCGACCGGCGAGCGGAAGCCGCAGCGGCCCGCCACCTCGTCGACCGAGTAGTCGGAGGTCTCGAGCAGCCGCTGCGCCTGCAGCACGCGCTGGGTGATGAGCCACTGGAGCGGTGCGCTGCCCGTGAGCGAACGGAACCTGCGGTCGAAGGTCCGTCGGCTCATGTAGGCGCGCGCGGCCAGCGTCTCCACGTCGAACTGCTCGTGGAGATGCTCCAGTGCCCAGGCCACGACCTCGGCGAGCGGGTCGGAGCCGATCTCTTCAGGTAAAGACCTGTCGAGGTAGCGCTCCTGACCGCCACTGCGCCGCGGCGGTACGACGAGCCGGCGGGCCAGGGCCCCGGCCGCCTCGGTGCCGTGGTCGGTACGGACTATGTGGAGGCACAGATCGATTCCGGCCGCCGTCCCGGCCGAGGTGAGCACATCGCCGTCGTCGACGAACAGCTCACGCGGATCGACGTGCACCGACGGATAGCGTTTGGCCAGCGTCGGTGCGTACATCCAGTGCGTGGTGGCCGGGCGGCCGTCCAGCAGGCCGGCTGCGGCGAGGACGAAGGCCCCCGTGCAGAGGCCGACGATGCGGGCACCCTCCTCGTGGGCGCGGCGCAGCGCGTCCAGTGCTTCTGCGGGCGGCGGGGAGGTGATGGACCGCCAGGCGGGCACCACGACGGTGCCGGCCCTGCTGATCGCCTCCAGGCCGTACGGCGCGCTGAGTTCGAGCCCGCCGGTGGTGCGCAGCGGTCCTTCCTCGCCCCCGCAGACCAGCAGGCGGTAGCGCGGAACGCCCGCGTCCTGCCGGTCGATTCCGAAAACTGAGAGCGGAATGGAGCTCTCGAAGATAGGGCCGCCACTGAACAGCAGTACGGCTACGACTTCCCGGCGTCGCCGCCCGGTCAGTTTCCGTGCGGCCTCCGTTGCGGTGGCGGAGTCCTGGCTCATGACGCTAAGCCCCCCTCGGTGTTCGCGTCTTCCTGGTCCCTACGGGCCTGTCGCTCCTGCACGTTTCCCCTCGGTATCGCACGCGTCCCCAGTCCTCGACACTCATGATCGAATCTACTGCGTCCCGTGGTGCCGACGTGACACGTTCCCCCACCGGCACTATGTCGACAAGGCAACTTGGCGCGAAGCGTTCGATCACGAAGCGTTTCACTCGCGAGCCCCACAGGGAAGTGCGCATCGCGATCATGGCCCGTCCCCATAGGGTCAAAGCGTACCGCGCGGTCTATTCCTGCCTGGTGGCACGTGGGTTGGGCGGCCGTGGGAGCAAGAGAAGGGGGTGGAGGTGAAGTTGGCCGAAAACCGATGGTTGCGTGCGCGTATTCCAGTCATGCGACCGGCGTACGCCCCCTGGCCCCAGGAGCCCCCATGCGCCTCAGGAGCCTCTCCCGGCCGTCCGGACTCCGGAGGTGAACGATGCGCAGTTGCGCGATGGCGGGGTGTGACGACCCGGACCCGAGATGCGGGTGGTGCATTCGGCCGACTTGCCGGGGTCGCCGCGAGGGGCGGCCGGAGGGCGCGACCGGAACCCGTCAGAGCGTCCACGAGCTGGATGTACGACGCAACCGGCATTGCCATACCGGGGCGGTCTCCGGCATGCTCCCTCCATCGCCGTATGCGCTGTGCGAGGGCTGGGCAGTGGAGGAGTGGCGCCGTACCCTTGGGGGTAGGGGGTTGGGAAGATGTTTCCCGGACACAGCTTCACCGCTCACAGGCACACCTCCAAACCGCTCTCCTCACGAGGACTCTCTTCGCCGAGACACCGATGGCCGGTCACGAAATCCCTGAACCCGCAGACCGCAAGCAGGTAGCCGACCCCGGGTCGGAACCGCAGACGGTCGGAGAGTCGCGCCCTTCCTGCGATCCCGCCTTCCGGCATGGCGTCGTGGTCGGATTCGACGGCTCCATGTCCAGCGAACGAGCTCTCGCGTACGCCATCGGAATGGCGAGTCGGCACAGCTCCGGACTGATCATCGTCCATGTGGCCAACCGGCTGCCGACCACGGTCTGGGCGGGCTGCGAGCCGCCCGTCTTCGTCGATGTGCCCGACCACCGCACCGAGGTCCTCGGTCTGGAGCTGGCGTGCGCGGACTATCTCACCGAGGTGCCCTGGGTGCTCGTGGAGCGCGGCGGGGACATCTGTCACGAGCTGGAGGAGGTCGGCCGGGAGTATTCGGCCGACGCGATCGTCGTCGGTTCCACGCACGGCATCGTGGGCCGGATCTTCGGATCCGTGGCCGGCCGTCTCGCGCGCCGCGCCCAGCGCCCGGTCATCGTCATCCCCTGAGCACCGAAAGGCCCCTGACGTGGCGTCAGGGGCCCTTCACGCGCCTGTCCGCGGCGGAGCGGACGGGGACTGCTCGCCGGTGACTTCGACGACTACTCGACGGTGACGGACTTCGCCAGGTTGCGCGGCTTGTCGATGTCACGGCCCATGGCCAGCGCCGTGTGGTACGCGAACAGCTGCAGCGGGATGCCCATCAGGATCGGGTCCAGCTCGTTCTCGTTCTTCGGGACGAGGATCGTGTGGTCGGCCTTCTCCTGCTCACGGTGGGCCACGGCGAGGATGCGGCCGCTGCGGGCCTTGATCTCCTCCAGCGCGGCGCGGTTCTTCTCCAGCAGGTCGTCGTCCGGGACGATCGCGACCGTGGGGAGCGCCGGCTCGATGAGCGCGAGGGGGCCGTGCTTCAGCTCCGAGGCGGGGTAGGCCTCGGCGTGGATGTAGGAGATCTCCTTGAGCTTCAGGGAGGCCTCCAGCGCGACGGGGTAGCCCCGGACGCGGCCGATGAACATCATCGACTGCGCACCCGCGTACTCCTCGGCCAGCTTCTTGATCTCGTCCTCGGCCTCGAGGATCTGGCCGATCTGCTCGGGCAGCTTGCGCAGGCCCTCGATGATCCGCTTGCCGTCGGAGACCGAGAGGTCGCGGATGCGGCCCAGGTGCAGGGCGAGCAGGGCGAAGGCGACGACGGTGTTGGTGAAGCACTTGGTGGAGACGACGCAGACCTCGGGGCCGGCGTGGACGTACATGCCGCCGTCCGCCTCACGGGCGATCGCAGAGCCGACGACGTTCACGACGCCCAGGACGCGCGCACCCTTGCGCTTGAGCTCCTGCACGGCGGCCAGCACGTCGTAGGTCTCACCGGACTGCGAGACGGCGACGTACAGGGTGTCGGGGTCCACGACCGGGTTGCGGTAGCGGAACTCGGACGCGGGCTCCGCGTCCGCGGGGATGCGGGCCAGCTCCTCGATGAGGCCGGCGCCGATCATGCCCGCGTGGTACGAGGTGCCGCAGCCGAGGATCTTGATCCGGCGGACCCCGCGGGCCTCGCGGGCGTCCAGATTCAGGCCGCCCAGGTGCACGGTGGAGAAGCGGTCGTCGATGCGGCCGCGCAGCACGCGGTCCACGGCGTCGGCCTGCTCGGAGATCTCCTTGTGCATGTACGTGTCGTGGCCGCCCATGTCGTAGGACTCGGCCTCCCACTCCACGGTGGTGGGCGTGGCCGTCGTGGTCGAGCCCTCCGTCGTGTACGTACGGAAGTCGTCGGCCTTGAGGGTGGCCATCTCGCCGTCGTCCAGGGTGACGATCTGGCGGGTGTGGGCGACGAGCGCGGCGACGTCCGAGGCGACGAACATCTCCTTCTCGCCGATGCCGAGCACGACGGGGGAGCCGTTGCGGGCGACGACGATGCGGTCGTTGAAGTCGGCGTGCAGGACGGCGATGCCGTACGTGCCCTCGACGGACTTCAGTGCCTCGCGGACCTTCTCCTCCAGGGTGGAGGCCTGTGCCCGGGCGATCAGGTGGACCAGCACCTCGGTGTCGGTCTCGGAGAGGAAGACGACGCCGTCCGCGACGAGCTTCGCGCGGATCTCGGAGGCGTTGTCGATGATGCCGTTGTGGACGACGGCGACCTTGCTCTCCGCGTCCAGGTGCGGGTGCGCGTTCTCGTCGCTCGGGGCGCCGTGGGTGGCCCAGCGGGTGTGGGCGATGCCGGTGGTGCCGGCGAACCGCTTGGGCACGCGGGCCTCCAGCTCGCGGACCCGGCCCTTGGCCTTGACCATCTTCAGGGCGCCGGGCTTGCCCGCCGGCGCCTTGCCCGTGATGACGATGCCCGCGGAGTCGTATCCCCGGTACTCCAGCCGCTGCAGGCCCTCCAGCAGCAGCGGAGCCACGTCACGCTTCCCGATGTAACCGACGATCCCGCACATGGATTTCTGCCCCTCCATCGACGTACAAAAAGTCCGGTGCCCGGCCCGCCGTCCTGCTCAGCCGTAGACGATGCGGCGCAGCTGGCGGAGCGAGAGCTCCTGCGGCGCCACCGCGCGGTGCGGCAGCTCGGCCGCGATCCGCTCGAAGATCTCCGTGTTCACCAGGCCGCCGGCCTGCAGTTCGCGGTGGCGGCGCCGGACGAAGTCCTCGGTCGTCTCGTCGAAGTACGCCAGCACGTCGAGGATCACCCTGGCGGCCTCGCCGCGCTGGAGCGCGGTGGAGCGTACGAGGTGGTCGATGAGGTCGTCATGCGTCTGGCGGCGTTCGAGCACTCGTCGATATTGCGTGGATCGGTCTCGCTACGCAAGAAATCTGCCCGAAATCGGGCAGAAATCTCATCCAGTGGGGCTCTAATGTCGGAAATGCCCCTTAGGTTCTCATCCGGCCCCGCCCATGAGGACGGGGCCGGACACAGGGTTCAGTACTCCGCGATCGGGTTCCGCAGCGTGCCGGTCAGCTGGAGCGCACCCGCCGGGTCGTCCAGATCGACCATCTGCCGGTTGTTCCGCAGTTGCAGCCGGTTCAGGCAGGACAGTGCGAACTCCTCCGTGAACATGTCGTACTGCTCGAACTTGTCCGCGAGGTACGGCACCGAGTCCTGGTAGCCCCGGACGCACGCGGCGACCGTCCGCCAGAAGGTCTCCTCGTCGAGGATCCCCTCCGTGGCCAGACCGGCCCCCAGGAAGCGGAAGAAGCAGTCGAAGACGTCGGTGAGCACCGACAGCAGTTTCATGTCCTCGGGGACGTCGGCGCGGATCCGCTCGACCTGGGGCGGCAGCACCGCGTCCGGGTCCATGACCGCGATCTCCTCGGCGATGTCCTTGAAGACCGTCCGGCGTACGACGCCGTCCTCGATGACCAGGATCACGTTCTCACCGTGCGGCATGAACACCAGGTCGTACGCGTAGAAGCTGTGCAGCACCGGCACCAGGTACGCGTCCAGGTAGCGCCGCAGCCAGTCGGCGGGGTCCAGGCCCGACTCGGCGATCAGCGCACCCGCCACAGAGCGGCCCTCGTCGTCGGTGTGGAGCAGCGAGGCCATCGTCGCGAGCCGCTCGCCCCCGGCCAGGGCCGGGACGGGACTCTCCCGCCAGAGTGCGGCGAGCATCTTCAGGTACGGGGACCCCTTGGCGGTCGCCGTCTCGTAGGCCCGGTGGCGGTAGCCGATCGCGGCCCGCTCCCGGATGATCGAGAACCCGGCGCCGCGCAGCAGCTCGTCGCGCTCGATCAGACCGGCCAGCCAGTCGTTGATCGCGGGAGTGGCCTCCATGTACGCGGCGGAGAGCCCCCGCATGAAGCCCATGTTCAGCACGGACAGCGCCGTCTTCACGTAGTGCTTCTCGGGGTGGTCGGCGTTGAAGAAGGTCCGGATCGACTGCTGGGCCAGATAGGCGTCCTCGCCCTCGCCCAGGCAGACCAGGTGCTGCCGAGCCACCTCGCCGGCGAAGGTGACGGCGAGCTTGTTCCACCACTGCCAGGGGTGGACCGGGATCAGCAGGTAGTCGTCGAGGTCGAGGCCCAGGTCCGTCATCGTCGCGGCGAACCTGCCGAGGGCCTCCTCGCCGAGCTCGCCGGCTATGAGGGTGGGGTAGTCCAGCCCGGCACCCGCCGTGAAGGTGGCGCGATCGCGCCGGGCCGCCAGCCAGACCAGCCGGATTCCGGTCGCGGCCTCGGGGGCGTAGGCCCGGTATTCGCCGACTCCGAAGCCGAGCCGCCCGTTGTTGGCGACAAAGCAGGGGTGGCCCTCGGTCATCCCGGTCTCGATGGCCTGGAAACCGGCCACGGCGAGCTGCGCCGAGGTGGTCGGTTCCTTGGTCAGCTTGTACGCGGTTCCGGCCAGTGTGGAGGAGATCTCCTCCAGGTACACGGGAAGGACCTCGGCCGACAGTCCCAGCGTGGTGCGGAGCTCGATGAAGAACTCCAGGGCGTCCAGCGGGAGGTCCGAGCCGTGCCGGTGGCGTGTGATCGACCCGGCGTCGACCTGCCAGTGGTCCAGTGCGAAGCGTCGGGCGGCGAAGCGGTACTCGACCGTCTCGTCGTCGCTGTGCACGCTGTAGCGGCCGTCACCGAGCGGGGCGGGGGCCAGCAGCCGTTCGTGGGAGAACTCGGCCAGTGCCTTGCGGATCAGCAGCCGGTCGGCGACGGCCCAGCGCTCGGGGGTCAGGTGGCCGACGGCGGCGGTGGCGGGGTGTGTGGTCATCGGTCGGCTCCAGTGGTCGCGGCCTCGAACTGCTCGCGGGTGCATGCGCTGAGCAGGGCTTGTTTCTCCGGCTTGGTGATCTCGCGGATCACCTCGAAGCCGACGGCCTTGTTCAGCGCGTGCACCGCGGAGTTGGTGACGTCCGGCTCGACGACGACCCTGCGCACCTGCGGATCGGCGAACAGCTCCTCCATGACGGTGGTGATCACGGCGCGGGTGAAGCCGTGCACAGGGGTCTCGGGCGGGGCGACCAGGAAGTGCATCCCGATGTCGCCTGGCTCCGCCTCGTACAGCCCCTTGAGCTCGACCTCGGTGGGGTCGTAGCGCTCCATCAGGAAGGCCGGCCGCTCGTCGTGCAGACCGATGAAGGCGTCGTGGTGCGGGTGGGCGGCTATCGCCATGTACTCCCGCTCGACGTCCTCCAGCCGGGCGTCGCCCATCATCCAGAAGGCCGACCTGGGGTGGGTGACCCACTCGTGCACCAGTTCGGCGTCGGACCTCCGGCCTGCCCGGCCGGGGGAGGGGTCCATGGGGCGTACGGAGAACGTCCCGATCGTTTTCGTGCTGGTCATGCTGCGAACTCCTGGAAGGCGACGGACTTCTCGACCGGGTAGTACTCACGGCCGAGCAGTTCGCCGATGATGTACGCGTTGCGGTAGGCACCCATGCCCAGGTCGGGCGAGGTGATCGAGTGGGTGTGCACCCCGGCGTTCTGAAGGAAGATCCCGCGTCCGGTGGTGTCGATGCTGTAGTTGCGGGCCACGTCGAATCGGCCTCGGGAGTCGTGTCGGATCCGGTCGGTGACGGGCTCCAGGAAGGCCGGCGCGGCATACCGGTAGCCGGTGGCGAGGATCAGGCCCTCGCTGTCGAGCTCGTAGTCCCTGCCCTGCTCCTCCTGGCGGAGCCCCAGTGTGTACGTCCCCGTCGACTCCTCGTAACGCGCGCTGTTCAGAGCGGAGTTGGTGAGGAGGCGGGTGGGCACGGGGCCCGGCAGGTTCTTCTGGTAGAGCAGGTCGAAGATCGAGTCGATCAGTTCGCCGTCGATGCCCTTGAAGAGGCCCTTCTGGCCGGACTCCAGCCGGTAGCGGGTGTCCTCGGGCAGGGCGTGGAAGTAGTCCACGTATTCCGGCGAGGTCATCTCGAGCGTGAGCTTGGTGTACTCCAGCGGGAAGAAACGGGGGGAGCGCGTCACCCAGTTCAGCCGGTAGCCGTGTACATCGATCTCGGAGAGCAGGTCGTAGTAGATCTCCGCCGCGCTCTGCCCGCTGCCCACCAGGGTGATGGACTTCTTGGCCTGCAGCGCGGCCTTCTCCTGCAGGTAACGGGAGTTGTGCAGGAAATCGCCGCCCAGGCCCCGGCAGGCCTCCGGGATGTGCGGCGGGGTGCCGGTGCCCAGGACGAGGTGGCGGGCGCGGAACGCGCTGTCGGCGGTGCGGACGGTGTACAGACCGTCGCCCTCGTCGTAGGTAACCGACTGTACGGTTTGGTTGAAACGGATACTGCTCAGTCGGGCCGCTGCCCACCGGCAGTAGTCGTTGTACTCGGTGCGCAGGGGGTAGAAGTTCTCCCGGATGTAGAACGAGTAGAGCCTGCCCCGCTCCTTCAGGTAGTTCAGGAAGGAGTACGGGGAGGTCGGGTCGGCCATCGTGACCAGGTCCGACATGAACGGCGTCTGGAGGTGGGCCCCTTCGAGGAACATCCCCGAGTGCCACTCGAAGTCCGGCTTGGACTCCAGGAACAGCCCGTTCAGCTCCTCGATGGGCTCGGTCAGGCAGGCGAGTCCGAGGTTGAACGGGCCGAGCCCGATCCCGATGAAGTCGTACGGGGTGGCGAGGGGCTCAGGAAGCGCGGTCAAGGGACTCTCCCAGGTACTGCTCGGCGTGGCCGGCGATCAGATCGAGGACTGCGGTGATGTCAGCCGCGGTCGTTTCGGGGTTGAGCAGGGTGAACTTCAGGTACTGGCTGCTGCCGACCTTCGTGCCGGCGACCACGGCTTCACCGGAGGCGAAGAGGGCCTTGCGGGCGTACAGGTTGGCCCGGTCGATGTCGGCGGACGTCCGGACACGGGCCGGGACGTAGCGGAACACCAGGGTGGAGAGCTGCGGCTCCACGACGACGTCGTAGCGCGGGTCGGCGGCCAGCAGTCGCCAGCCCTCGGCGGCCAGGTCGCACACCTCGTCGAACAGCTCACCGACGCCGTCGGCGCCCATGGTGCGCAGCGTCATCCACAGTTTGAGCGCGTCGAACCTGCGGGTTGTCTGCAGGGACTTGTCCACCTGGTTGGGGATGCGCTCCTCGACGGTCCGCTCCGGATTGAGGTATTCCGCGTGATACGTCGCATGGCGCAGCGTGGCCCGGTCGCGGACCAGTACGGCGGACGAACTCACCGGCTGGAAGAAGGACTTGTGGTAGTCCACGGTGACCGAGTCGGCGCGCTCGATCCCGTCGATGAGTCCGCGCCTGGTGGGCGAGGCGAGCAGTCCGCAGCCGTAGGCGGCGTCGACGTGCATCCAGGCGGCGTACCGCTCGCAGAGGGCGGCGATCTCGGGCAGCGGGTCGATGGAGCCGAAGTCCGTGGTCCCCGCGGTGGCGACGACCGCCATCGGTACGGTGCCCTCGTCCGCGCAGCGTTCGAGGGCCGCGGCCAGCGCGACGGTCTGCATGCGCTTCTCACGGTCCACGGGGACGGACACGACGGAATCAGGGCCGAGGCCGAGGAGTTTGGCGGACTTCTGGACGCTGAAGTGGCTGCACTCCGAGGTGAAGATCCGCAGCCGGGTGAACTCCTCCGGGCGGAGCTTGGCCTCCTCGCGGGCCAGCAGCAGTGCCTGCAGGTTGGACTGCGTGCCACCGCTGGTGAAGACGCCGTCCGCCGCGGGGCCGAGGCCGATGCGGGCGGCCGTCCAGTCGATCAGCCGGCGCTCGATCAGCGTGCCGCCCGCGCTCTGGTCCCAGGTGTCCAGGGAGGAGTTGACCGCGGAGAGCACGGCCTCGCCGACCACCGCGGGGATGACCACGGGGCAGTTGAGGTGGGCGAGGTAGCGGGGGTGGTGGAAGTACACGGCGTCGCGGAGATAGACCTCGCCGAGCTCATCCAGTACGGCGGCGGTGTCGCCGAGCGGCCGGTCGAGGTCGATGGCGTCGACCACGGGGGTGAGGGCGTCGACGCCCATGCCGCTGAACGGCTGCACGGTGGAGGCGAGTTTGGCTGCGACCTGTTCGACTCCCGCGGTGACGGAGCGACGGTAGTCCTCCGCCGTCGTGTGGTTGAGCAGGTGGGAACGCATGTGGGGGGCCTCCCGGGCGGGGATGTCGTCGCGGCCCTCCGGGCAGAAGAAAGGGGGGACGAGGGCGCGACGGTTAAGTTAGGGAAGCCTAACCTAACAACGATCGTGCTCCTCGCCCCCCGGGGGAACCGTCACAGGAACCCCACAAGGCACGCAGGCGCGTTACGCGGCCACGCGCGCCGCTTCCTCCCTCAGCTGTTCCTCGCTCAGCCCGCGCCGCCAGTAGCCGACGAAGGTGACCCGCCTGCGGTCGAGCAGCCTCTCCTGGACGAAGTGGCGGCGCAGCGCCTTGACCCCGGACGACTCGCCGGCGATCCAGACATAGGGAGTGCCCTCGGGCAGTTCGGCGGTGCGCACGGCGTCCACGGCGGAGGGGGCGTCCTCGTCCCGCACCAGCCAGGTGATGCGCACGTCGGCCTCGGTGCGGATCTCCAACCGGTCCTGGGAGTGCGGGACCTCCAGCCAGACGTGGGCCTTCGTCCCGGCCGGGAGCCACTCCAGAGCGGCCGAGGCGGCGGGCAGGGCCGTCTCGTCGGCGCAGATCAGCACGCATCCGGTGTCCTGCGGCGGCTGGAAGCGGACTCCGTTGTTGCCCTCGCCGGTCGGACCCAGCACGGTGAGCCGCTGCCCCGGCACGGCGGCCTCCGCCCAGCGGCAGGCCGGCCCGCCGTCCTCGTGCAGCGCGAAGTCGATGTCGATCTCGGTCGAGCCGTCCTCGGCCCACCGCTGGGCGCGCACGGTGTACGAGCGCATGACCGCCCTGACGTCCGGGGGCAGGGCCCGCCAGGCCGCGAACCACTCGCCGTTCTCGTCGACCGGGACCACTGCCTCGGTCTGACCCGGATGCGGCAGGAAGATCGAGAGGCTCTGGTCCCTGCCTCCGGCGACGAAGCCGTCGCTTCCCGGTCCGCCGAGAGTGATTCTCCGCATCGACGGGCTCAGCCGGCCGGTCCGCAGGACCGTCAGGCCGAAGAACCAGAAGGGGGCGATGGCGGGTGCGGCAGCGGTCGTCATGTGAGGGGTCCTCCCGGGAACCGGAACAGCGGCGGCCCGGCCCGGAGATGCTCCGGGCCGGGCACGGGGGTCAGCCGACCTTCTTGGCCTTCTCGATGGCCTCGGCGAGGGCGTCGAGGATCGGTGCGCACTTGTCGTAGGAGTAGATGGGCTCCGTCGTACGCGGGATGACCTGACCGGCCTTCACGGCGGGCAGTCCGGCCCAGGTCGGCTTCGAGGTCAGGGCGTCGGGCTGCAGGGCCGAGGAGCGGTTGTCCATCATGATGATGTCGGCGTCGTACTTGTCGACGTTCTCCCAGCTCAGCTCCTCGAAGAAGCCGGCCTCGTTGACCTTCGGCTCGACGAACTGCACGCCGAGCTCCTGGAAGTACAGGGTGTCGGCGGACGTCTTGGCGAGCGAGACGTAGAACAGGTCCTGGCTGGCCGAGCCGACCAGGACCTTGATGTTCGGCTGGGACTTGGCGGCGGCGCGCAGCCGGGCCGCGGCCTTCTCGAAGGCGGCCTTGGCGTCGGTGACCTTCTTGGCCTTGACGTCGGCGCCGAGGGAGGCGGCGAGGTCCTCGTGGCGCTGGATCGCCTTGGGGACCGTGGTCTGCGCGGCCCACAGGGCGACGCTCGGGGCCAGCTTGAGGATCTTGTCCTTGGACTCGTCCGGCACGTACCAGAGGGCGTCCTTCTCCCACATGGCGGTCACGAGGAGCTCCGGTGCGAGACCGGCGTACTTCTCGACGTTGAACTCGCCCCAGACGTTGCCGAGCACCTCGACCTTGCTGATGTCGAGGTCGCCGGCCTGTACGTCGGCCTTGCCGTCGGAGGTCTTCGTGGGACCGAAGACGCCCTTGACCTCGACGCCGTAGTCGTGGAGTGCGGCGGCGACACCGATGAACGCGACTATGTTCTTCGGCGCGGAATCGGCCTCGGCCGTCTGCCCGCGGTCGTCCTTGAAGGACCAGGGGCCGGATTTCTCCGCACCCGAACCCGAGGTGGAGCTCTTCTCGTCGCTGTCGCCGCATGCCGCGAGGACGGCACCGAGACCGACGGCGCCACCGGCGGCCAGCAGGCCGCGGCGGGAGAGTGAGCTGGTCCGGAGGTTGGGCATGAGTGTGTCTGCTTTCGTACGCGCCCCAGGGCGCCCGCTGACGATTCGAGGGAAGGCTAGCCTAACCTCACACACTGCGATCGGGGAGGGCAAGGGGGAGCGGCCGTTCCGTTACCGCGCATGGGAAAGCCGCCTTCCCGTGACGAGGGAAGGCGGCTGCCGCGGGCGTCCGGCTCAGCCGGTGACCGGCTGGAGGCGCAGCATGTCGATGTCCGGGCACACCTTGGCGATCACGCCGAAGTCATCGTCCATATGCGGCACGGTGAGCCTCGAAGTCCGTCCGTCAGGCGTCCATGCCCAGTTCCCGGGCGATCAGCATCCGCTGGACCTCGCTCGTGCCCTCGCCGATCTCCAGGATCTTGGAGTCGCGCCACATCCGGGCCACCGGGTACTCGTTCATGAAGCCGTACCCGCCGTGGATCTGCGTCGCCTCACGGGCGTTGTCCACCGCCACCGTCGAGGAGTACAGCTTCGCGATGGCCGCCTCCTTCTTGAACGGTTCGCCCGCCACGAGCCGCGAGGCCGCGTCGCGCCAGCCGATCCGGGCCATGTGCGCCCGCGTCTCCATGTCCGCGATCTTGAACTGGATCGCCTGGTTGGCGCCGATCGGCTTCCCGAAGGCGTGCCGCTCCTTCGCGTACTTCAGCGACTCGTCCACACAGCCCTGGGCCAGACCCGTCGACAGCGCCGAGATGGCGATCCGGCCCTCGTCCAGGATCCGCAGGAACTGCGCGTACCCGCGGCCCTCCTCGCCCAGCAGGTTCGCCGCCGGGACGCGGACGTCGGAGAAGGACAGCTCGCGGGTGTCCGAGGCGTTCCACCCGACCTTGGAGTAGGGGGCGGCCACCGTGAAGCCGGGGGTGCCGGAAGGGACGATGATCGCGGAGATGCGCGGGGCGCCGTTGTCCTTGCGGCCGGTGACGGCCGTCACCGTCACCAGCTCCGTGATGTCCGTACCGGAGTTGGTGATGAAGCACTTGGAGCCGTTGATCACCCACTCGCCGGTGGCCTCGTCCAGCACGGCCGTCGTCCGGGTGCCGCCCGCGTCCGAGCCGCCGTCCGGCTCCGTCAGCCCGAACGCGCCGAGCGCCTCGCCCGAGCAGAGCTTCGGCAGCCACCGCTGTTTCTGCTCCTCGGTCCCGAAGCGGTAGACCGGCATGGCGCCGAGCGAGACCCCGGCCTCCAGCGTGATCGCCACGGACGAGTCGACCCGGGCCAGCTCCTCCAGGGCGATTCCGAGGGCGAGATAGTCGCCGCCCATGCCGCCGTACTCCTCCGGGAAGGGCAGCCCGAACAGGCCCATCCGGCCCATCTCCCGCACGATCTCGTAGGGGAACTCGTGGCGTTCGTAGAAGTCGCCGATCTTCGGGGCGATCACATCGTGTGCGAACTCCTCGACGGTGCGGCGCAGTTCCTCGTGCTCGGCGGTCAGCCGGTGGTCAAGGGACATGGTGCTTCACTCCTTGTGGGACAGCGCGCGGACGGTACGGGACGGGCTCGGGCGGCCCAGGTGTTCGGCCATCCACACGCTTGTGGCGGTGAGTGCGCCGAGGTCGACCCCGGTTTCGATGCCGAGGCCGTCGAGCATCCACACGAGATCCTCGGTGGCGAGGTTTCCGGTGGCGCTCTTCGCGTAGGGGCAGCCGCCCAGGCCGCCCGCCGAGGCGTCCACCGTCGCCACCCCGTGCTGGAGCGCGGCCAGGGTGTTGGAGAGCGCCTGGCCGTACGTGTCGTGGAAGTGCACTCCGATGCTGTTGGTGTGCACGCCCTCCTCGTTCAGCTCGGAGAGCAGGTCCTGCACATGGCCGGGGGTGGCGACGCCGATGGTGTCGCCGAGGGAGAGCTCGTCGCAGCCGAGGTCCATCAGCGCCTTGGCGACCCGGACGACCTGGTGGACGGGGACGGGCCCCTCCCACGGGTCGCCGAAGCACATCGACAGATAGCCGCGGACATGCACCTTGTCCGCCTTGGCGCGGGCGACGACCGGCTCGAACATGGCGAGTGACTCGTCGACCGTGCGGTTGAGATTTCGGGCGGCGAACGACTCGGTCGCCGACCCGAAGACGGCGATCCGGCGGGCACCGAGCGCGAGCGCCCGGTCCAGGCCGCGTTCGTTCGGCACGAGGACGGGGAGCGCCACGTCCCCGACGTCCGCGATCTCGCCGAGCATCGGGAACAGCTGCTCCGCGTCCGCCAGTTGTGGCACCCACTTGGGGTGCACGAAGCTGGTCGCCTCGATCGTGGAGAGCCCGGCCTCCGCGAGCCGGCGGACGAACTCCGCCTTCACCTCGGTCGGTACGACGGACTTCTCGTTCTGCAGTCCGTCGCGGGCGCCGACCTCATGGATACGGACCCGGGCCGGCAGTCCCGGCACGGGCACCGTCATGGGCAGTCCGGTGTCGGTCACGATTCCTCCTTCGGGGCCACAACAGCCAGGATCTGGTCCATGGCGACCGTGGCACCGGCGGTGACGTCCAGCTCGGTCACCGTCCCGGCATGCGGGGCCGAGATGACGTGCTCCATCTTCATCGCCTCGACGACCAGCAGGCTCTGCCCGGCCACGACCTCGTCCCCGACCGCCACCTTCACCACCGTGACGGTCCCGGGCATGGGCGCGGCGAGCGTGTCCGCGCCCGAACGGGCGGCGTTGCCGAGGGACGCCTCCACCGGGTCGTGGTCCTGGACGTGCCAGGTGTCGCCGTCCCGGCCGAGCCAGACCCCGTCCGGGGACGATGCCCGGCTGAACGTGTGGGTGAGGCCGTCGAGTTCGACGACGACACGCCGCCCCGACGCCTCGACGAGCCGGGAGCTCTCCGCGCCGGGCAGCGGGGGCACCGGACCGCACGGGTCCGCCTGCCCCTCCCGGTCCCCGGCGTGGCCGAACGTCAGCGCGACCGAGCCCTCCGCGCCCGTACGCAGGCCCACGCGCACCGGGTCGTGGCCCGGGACCCGGAAGTGGTGGAAGGTTTCCGCGGGTGTGCCGCCCAGCCGCCAGCCGCTGGGCACCGAGAACGGATCGACCCACCCGGCGGACGGCGTGGGGGACGCCTGCCGCAGCAGCGCCGCCACCGCGTACACCTCCTCCGGCACCCCGTCCGGCACCAGGCCGGCCGCCTCCCGCTCCACGAGGCCGGTGTCCAGGTCGCCCGCGGCCACCGCCGGATGGGCCAGCAGCCGCCGCAGGAACCCCGCGTTCGTCGGCACGCCCAGCACCACCGTGTCCGCCAGCGCCGCGCGGAGCCGGCGCAGCGCCGTGGGCCGGTCGGGGCCGTACGCGATGACCTTCGAGAGCATCGGGTCGTAGGTACTCCCGACCGGCACGCCCTCGCTGAGCCCCGAGTCCGTCCGGAGCCCGCCGCCCTGCGGCTCGTGCAGCGCCAGCACCGTGCCGCCGGACGGGAGGAAGCCGCGCGCCGGGTCCTCCGCGCAGACACGGGCCTCCACGGCATGCCCGGTGAGTGTGATGTCGGCCTGGCCGTAGGGCAGTCGAACGCCGGATGCGACCCGCAGCTGCCACTCGACCAGGTCCAGGCCGGTGATCAGCTCGGTCACCGGGTGCTCGACCTGGAGGCGGGTGTTCATCTCCATGAAGAAGTAGGAGGAGGGGTCGTTGCCCGGGACGATGAACTCGACCGTCCCCGCGCCGACATACCCGCAGGATCGTGCCGCCTGCACGGCCGCCTCACCCATCGCCGCACGGGTGCGCTCGTCGAGCAGGACCGAGGGCGCCTCCTCGATGATCTTCTGGTGGCGGCGCTGGAGCGAGCACTCGCGCTCTCCGAGATGGATCACATTGCCGTGTGCGTCGGCCAGGACCTGGATCTCGATGTGGCGCGGCCGGTCGATCCACCGCTCGACGAGGAGCGTGTCGTCCCCGAACGAGGCGCGCGCCTCGCGCCGGGCCGCCGCGATCTCGTCGGCCAGCAGCGCCTCCTCGCGCACCAGCCGCATGCCCTTGCCGCCTCCGCCCGCCGACGGCTTCAGCAGCACGGGCATGCCGATCTCCCGTGCGGCCGCGCCCAGTTGCGCGTCGGTGAGGCCGCTCCCGGAGGAACCTGGCACCACCGGGACCCCGGCCGCGGCGACGGTCTCCTTGGCGCGGATCTTGTCGCCCATCAGCGAGATCGCCGGAGCGGGCGGCCCGATGAAGACCAGCCCCGCCTCCGCGCAGGCCTGGGCGAAGCCCGCGTTCTCGGCGAGGAAGCCGTATCCCGGATGGACGGCCTCGGCGCCCGTGCGGCGGGCGGCGTCCAGCAGCCGTTCCACCGACAGATAGCTCTCCGCGGCAGGGGCGGGCCCGATCCGTACCGCCGTATCCGCTTCCCGTACGTGCCGGGCGTCCGCGTCGGCGTCGCTGAAGACGGCGACCGACCGCACGCCGAGCTCGCGCAGGGTCCGGATGACCCGGACCGCGATCTCGCCACGGTTGGCGACCAGAACAGTGCTGAACATGGAAGTCCTCACATCACATCCGGAAGACGCCGAAACTGGGTTCGCCCAGCGGGGCGTTGGCACACGCGGTCAGGGCGAGCCCCAGCACCTGCCGGGTCTCCGTCGGGTCGATCACGCCGTCGTCCCAGAGCCGGGCCGTGGCGTAGTAGGCGTTGCCCTGCTGCTCGTACTGCGCGCGGACCGGATCCTTGAAGGCCTCTTCCTCCTCGGCGGGCCACTCCTCGCCGCGGCCCTCGATCTGGTCCCGCTTGACGGTGGCCAGCACGGAGGCGGCCTGCTCGCCGCCCATGACCGAGATCTTGGCGTTCGGCCACATCCACAGGAAGCGCGGCCCGTACGCCCGGCCGCACATGGAGTAGTTCCCGGCGCCGTACGACCCGCCGACCACGACCGTCAGCTTCGGCACCCTCGTGCAGGCCACGGCCGTCACCATCTTGGCGCCGTGCTTGGCGATTCCGCCGGCCTCGTAGTCCCGGCCGACCATGAAGCCGGAGATGTTCTGGAGGAACACCAGCGGGATGCCTCGCTGGTCGCACAGCTCGATGAAGTGGGCGCCCTTCTGGGCGGACTCCGAGAACAGGATCCCGTTGTTGGCGACGATGCCGACGGGATGGCCGTGGATGCGGGCGAAGCCGGTGATCAGCGTCTGGCCGTACTCCGCCTTGAACTCGGCGAAGCGCGAGCCGTCCACCACCCGGGCGATGACCTCCCGCACGTCGTAGGGCGTACGCGAGTCGACGGGCACCGCTCCGTAGAGGCCCGCGGGATCCGCCTTCGGCTCCTCGGCGGGCTCCACGGACCAGGGGAGCGGGCCGCGGGCGGGGAGCGTCGCGACGATGTTCCGTACGATCCGCAGCGCGTGCGCGTCGTCCTCGGCGAGATGGTCGGTGACCCCGGACGTGCGGGAGTGCACCTCACCGCCGCCCAGCTCCTCCGCCGTCACGACCTCACCGGTGGCCGCCTTCACGAGCGGGGGGCCGCCCAGGAAGATCGTGCCCTGGTTCCGGACGATGACGGCCTCGTCGCTCATGGCCGGCACATACGCGCCGCCCGCCGTGCAGGAACCGAGCACCGCCGCGATCTGCGGGATGCCGGCGCCCGACATCCGGGCCTGGTTGTAGAAGATCCGCCCGAAGTGGTCCCGGTCGGGGAACACCTCGTCCTGCATCGGGAGGAACGCGCCCCCCGAGTCCACCAGATAGAGGCACGGCAGCCGGTTCTCCAGGGCCACCTCCTGGGCACGGAGGTGCTTCTTCACGGTCATCGGGTAGTACGTGCCGCCCTTGACGGTCGCGTCATTGGCGACGATCACGCACTCACGGCCGCTGACCCGCCCGATTCCGGCGATCACCCCGGCCGCCGGCGCCGAGCCCCCGTACAGCCCCTCGGCCGCGAGCGGCGCCAGCTCCAGGAACGGCGAGCCGGGATCGAGCAGCGTGTCCACCCGCTCGCGGGGCAGCAGCTTGCCGCGCGCCACATGCCGGGCGCGGGCCTTCTCACCCCCGCCGAGCCGTGCCGTGGCGAGCCGCGTGCGCAGCTCCTCGGCGAGCGCGTGATGCGCCGCCTCGTTGGCCTGCCAGGCCTCCGAGGCGGGATCGGCCGCGCTCACCAGGACCGGTGCCTGCTGCATCCTGTCGAGCCCCCTTGCCCGTACCGCGGTAGTCGGACGGTAGTTAATGAGCGTTAACGCATTGCGCTCAGGTTAACGAGCGCTAACCCGCCTGTCTAGAATGAATCCTCATGAGCACCCATGCCGCCGCCCGTGTCGCGGCTCCCACCCGCCGCGAGCAGATCCTCAGAGAGGCGGCCCGCCTCTTCGCCGAGCGCGGCTTCCACGGTGTCGGGGTCGACGAGATAGGGGCGGCGGTCGGTATCAGCGGCCCCGGCCTCTACCGCCACTTCCCCGGCAAGGACGCGATGCTCGCCGAACTGCTCGTCGGTATCAGCGAGCGCCTGCTGGCCGGCGGCAGGCTGCGCGTCACCGAGGACGGCGCCTCCCGGGACGGTTCCCCGGACGCCCTCCTGGACGCCCTCATCGAGGGCCACATCGACTTCGCCCTCGACGACCGCCCTCTGATCACCCTCCACGACCGCGAGCTGGACCGCCTGCGCGACACGGACCGCAAGCGTGTGCGCCAGCTCCAGCGGCAGTACGTGGAGGTCTGGGTCGAGGTCGTCCGGGCCCTCTACCCGGCCCTCGTGGAGAGCGAGGCCCGGGTCACCGTCCACGCGGTGTTCGGCCTGCTGAACTCCACCCCCCATCTGACCCGCCCCGAGGCCCTCCCGGACCGCACGGCCACGGCCGCCCTGCTGCACCGGCTGGCGCGGGGCGCCTTCGAGGCGGCGGCCTCGTAACCGGGGCGGTCTGCGCACCCGGGGCCACCGCCGCCACGAAGCCGGGGCAGGTCAGGCCGGTGGCGCTCGGTCCGGGCCACTCCGCGACGCCGTGGCGGGATTCCGCCGTTCGAGACACCGGGCACACAGTGCGTCCCCGACGGCACAATGGGTGCATGCCGATACCCAGCCGTGCTGCCCTCGTCGAGCACCTCGTCCGCACCCGTATCGCGGGCGACGTCGCCACTCCACGCGACAACAACCTCTCCCACTACCGCCAGCTCGCCAACGGCAACCGCCATTTCTGGCTGGGGCTGGAGCTCGGCGACCGCTGGCGTGACGAGCAGGACGTGCTTGCCGTGATGGCCGAGAGATGCGGGGTCAACGACGACCCCGAGCACCGGCAGGGACAGGACACCATCGACCCGGAACTGACGGTCGACGCCCTCGACCGGATGGCGGCCCGGCTGCGCAAGGCGGCGGCGGACGGCGAGCGGGTGCTGCTCGCGACCGGGCACCCGGGCGGTCTGCTCGACGTGCACCGGCAGACCGCGAACGCCCTGCGGGACGCCGGGTGCGAGATCGTACGGATCCCCGGCGGCCTGATGGCCGACGAGGGCATGGTCTTCCAGTTCGCCGACGTCGCCGTACTGGAGCGCGGCGCGACCCTGTGGCACACGCACTCGCCGGTCCCGATGGCCGCCATCCTCGACGGCCTGGAGCGCGAGGGCCGGCCGCGGCCCGATCTGGTCGTGGCCGACCACGGCTGGGCCGGATGCGCGGGGCAGCGCGGGATCGACTCGATCGGCTACGCGGACTGCAACGACCCCGCGCTGTTCCTGGGCGAGGCGGAGGGCACCCTCCAGGTGACCGTGCCGCTGGACGACCATGTCGCCGACCCGCGCTACTACGACCCGATGACCGACTACCTGCTCGACGCGGCCGGGCTGCTCCCCTCCGTCGATCGGGCGTAACGCGCCGCCAGTTCCCTCAGGTGGGTGACCAGGCCGGCCGGCTCCGTCACAGTGAAGTCGAAGCCGAGCATGCCCAGGTGGACCGCGAGCGAGTCCAGGGAATCGGCCCCGGTGTCCAGGACGCAGGTCTCCGCGTCGACGGTCTCGACCGTGCCCACCGCGGGGTTGATCCGCTCCAGCACCGCCGGAGCGGGCGCGTGGACCGTCACCCGGGCGTGGTGACGCCAGGCGGCGGCCGACGCCCTGCCGGCGACGTACGCCGCGGCGTTGCCGTCCGGGTCCTCGCGGGGCGCGAACCGCGGGCCGGCCGGCAGCCGGGGCGTGATCCGGTCCACGCGGAAGGTGCGCCAGGCGTCGCGGTCCACGTCCCACGCCACGAGGTACCAGCGGCGTCCCCAGTTCACGACGCGCTGGGGCTCGACCAGCCGGCGGGCCGACGTACCGGAGTGGTCGCGGTAGTCCAGGCGCAGGCGCTCGTGGTCACGGCAGGCGGCCGTCAGCGTCATGAGCAGCTCCGTGTCCGTCTCCGGCGCGGGCCGGTCCGCCGGTACGGGCACGGCGTACCGCTGCAGGGTGCGGACGCGCCGGCGCAGGCGCGAGGGCAGCACCTGCTCCAGCTTGGCGAGGGCGCGGCTCGAGGTGTCCTCCATCCCGGCGAGCGCGCTCTGTGCCACATTGCGCAGGGCGACCGTCACCGCGACGGCCTCCTCGTCGTCCAGGAGCAGTGGGGGCATCGCGCTGCCCGCCGCGAGCCGGTACCCACCCGTCGAACCGCGAGTGGCGTCCACCGGATAGCCGAGGGTGCGGAGGCGTTCGATGTCGTTGCGCACCGTCCGGCCGCTCACCCCGAGCCGGTCGGCGAGCTCGGACCCCGGCCACTCGCGGGGTGACTGGAGCAGGGAAAGCAGTCGCAGCAGACGTGCGGAGGTATCCAGCATCGTTCGACGCCCGCCGTCCCAATAGGAATGAACCGTGCCTATAGCGATCCTAGGATTTCATTCATGGAGAACAGCAGCAAGACCGCAGCCGCAGACACCTCCGTCCGTCCCTTCCGGGTCGACATCCCGCAGGCGGACCTCGACGACCTGCGCGACCGCCTCGTCAGGACCCGTTGGAACACCGGGGTGCAGGGCGTCGACGACTGGTCGCGAGGCGTTCCCGCCGGCTATCTGAAGGAGCTCGCCGCGTACTGGGCGGACGGCTTCGACTGGCGCAAGGCGGAGGAGCGGCTCAACGCGTTCCCGCAGTACGTCACGGAGGTCGACGGGCAGGACATCCACTTCGCGCACGTCCGCTCCGACAACGCGGACGCCACCCCGCTGCTGCTGATCCACGACTGGCCGGGATCGTTCGTCCAGTTCATCGACGTCATCGAGCCGCTGTCGCGTGACTTCCACGTCGTCGTCACGTCGACGCCGGGTGTCGGCTTCTCCGGCCCCCTGACGTCGGCGGGCTGGAACACCGGCCGGATCGCGAAGGCGTTCACCGTGGTCATGTCCCGTCTCGGCTACGACCGTTACGGGGTTCAGGGCAACGGGGGCGGGGCCTGGATCGCGGGCGAGATGGGCCGGGTCGCCCCGGAGCGGGTGAAGGGCGTCCATGTGAACGGCCTGGTCACCTTCCCCTCGGACGACCCCGCGGACTTCGCAGGGCTCACCGACGGCGAGCGGACGAGGCTGGAGCGGCTGCAGCAGTTCCGCGACGACAAGATGGGCTTCAACGCCATCCAGTCGACCCGCCCCGAGACGGTGGCCTACGGGCTGAACGACTCACCGGCCGGCCAGCTGGCCTGGATCGTGGAGAAGTTCAAGGAGTGGACGGACACCGCCAAGGAACTGCCCGAGGACGCGGTGGACCGCGACACCCTGCTCACCAACGTCAGCCTGTACTGGTTCACCGGTACGGCGGGATCCTCGGCCCACCTCTACTACGAGATGGCCCACGACCCGAGCGCCTGGGCGCCCAAGGAGCCCGGCACCGTACCCACCGCGGTGGCCGTCGCGCTGCCGTCCGACGTGGCGATCCGCCGCTTCGCCGAGCGCGACCACCACGTCGTGCGCTGGACCGAGTTCGACCGCGGCGGCAACTTCCTCGCCCTGGAGCAGCCGGCACTCCTGACCGAGGACGTACGGGAGTTCTTCGCGAGCCTCGGCTGAGACGCCGCCCGCGCCCGGTCAGGACTCTCTCGGGCGCAGGCGTACGGGCAGTGACCGGTGGCCGTTGCTGATCAGCGAGGCCACCGGTCCCATGTCCCCTTCCCCGGGGGCGATCTCGGCGTCGGGGAATCGGTCGAAGAAGGCGCTCAGCGCTATCTCGCCCTCCATCCTGGCCAGTGCCGCACCGAGGCAGAAGTGGATCCCGTGACCGAAGGCGAGGTGCTCCTTGGTGATCCGGGTGACGTCGAAGGCGTCCGGGTCGTCGTGCCAGCCGGGATGCCGGTTGGCCGCCGCGTAGGAGGCGAGGATCGCCTCGCCCTTGGCGATGGTCCGTCCGTCGGGCAGCGGGATGTCGGCCACGGCGTACCGCAGGGGGAGGTGCTTGACCGGTGGGGAATGGCGCAGGGTCTCCTCCACGACGTCCGACCACGACGCGCGGCCCTCACGCACGTGGGCGAGCTGGCCCGGGTCGGTGAGCAGGTTCGTCACGGCCTGGTCGATCAGGTTGACGGTGGTCTCGTAGCCGGCGTTGATCATCAGGAGCAGTGTGTCGCGCAGCTCCTCCTCGGCCAGCCCCTGCCCGTCCATGCCTTCCTCGCCCAGGGCGATCAGCACGGACGCCATGTCCTCACCCGGCTCGGCCCGTTTGGCGGCGATGAGTGCGTCGAGCATTGCGTACAACTGCTCGGTGTTGGAGGCGGCTTCCTCGGGGGTCAGGGTCGTGGAGAACACGTCGTTGACGAGGGCACGGAACTCGTTGGCCCGGTCGTCGGGAACACCCAGGAGCCGGCCGATGACCGTGATGGGCAGCGGATAGGCGAACAGGTCGCGGATGTCGGCGACTTCGCCCGGGGGAGTGGTCTCCAGGGAGTCCAGGAGCTTCTCCACGATGCCTTCGACGGTCGGCCTCAGCGCGGCGACGCGCCGGGCGCTGAACGCCGGGGCGACGATGCGGCGCAGGCGGCGGTGGTCGCCTCCGTAGGCGGTGAACATGTTCGTGGCGGCGATCCACAGGGCCAGCGGCCAGGTCTGGACGGCCTCCTCGAAGCCGGGCCAGTGCCGGCGGGCGTCCTTGGAGACGTCCGGGCTGGTCAGGAGCTCCTTCAGCAGGGCCGGGTCGGTCACGGACCAGGCCTCCACACCGAGGATGTCGATTCGCGTGGCGGGGCCCTGGGCGCGTAACCGTTCGTGTTCGGCGTCCGCGTCGCGGGCGGCCGGATCGAGGACGATGGGGGCTGCGGGCTGGGTCATGGCGAGGACACCTCGGTCGGCTCGGGCGGCGTGATCGGCACCGGCCTACCCAGCGGCCGGCCTCCGGACCCACGCCCTCGCCAAACCCTCACATCCGGTTGTACGGCCCTCCAGTGCGCGCCCGGATCAGCCGCCGGAGCGCGCCGCGAGCCGCTGGGCGCGCCCGGGAGTCGGATCCAGGTACACCCGCTGGATCGACGGGTAGCGCTCCCGCAGTTGCTGCTCCGCCTCCTCGCACGCCCACTCGATCTGCGCGGCCGTCGACGCGTCCCGGAAGTCGATCTTCGCGGCGACCAGCAGCTCCGAGGGACCCTGGATCAGCGTGGTCAGCTCCACCACCTCGACGATGTGCGGCACGGACAGCAGCTCCTCGCGCACCCCGGTCCGCATCTCGGCGGGCAGCGGCCGGCCGATCAGCAGCTGGGCGTTGGCCCGGCAGAGCACCCACGCCACGTACACCAGCAGTACGCCGATGAGGATCGATGCGACGCCGTCCCACACCGCGGATCCGGTCAGCTGCCCGCCGAGCAGGCCACCGGCCGCCAGCAGCAGCCCGGCAAGGGCCGCCGAGTCCTCCATGACCACGGCCTTGACCGCCGTGTCGGGGGTCCGGCGCAGATAGTGCGGCGCGGGCATCCGGAGCCGCGCGGCCTCACCGCGCACCTGCCGGACGCCCGTACGCAGCGAGAAGCCCTCCAGCAGGAAGGCGACCGCGAGCACGAGGTACGAGACCAGCGGATCGCCGAGCTCCTCACCCCGGATCAGGGTGTGGATGCCGTCGTACAGGGAGAACACCGCGCCACCGACGAACGTCGCGACGGCGGCGAGCATCGCCCAGATGTACCGCTCGGGGCCGTAACCCAGCGGGTGGTCCTCGTCGGGCGGCTTCCCGCTGCGCTTGAGCGCGGTGAGGAGCATGAGCTCGGTGACGGTGTCGGCGACCGAGTGCGCGGCCTCCGAGAGCATCGCGCTCGAACCGCTGATCAGGCCCGCCACCAGCTTCGCCACCGCGATACCGAGATTGGCGGCCGCCGCGACGACGACGGTGAACGTGGACTCGCTGCCACCGGTCTGCTCGTCACTCGTGGCGTCACTCATGGTGGGCAGTATGTCCGAATGTGTGGCTTCAGTCCCTCGGGACGCGGACCAGGCCCTCCTGGATGACCGTGATGGCCAGCCTCCCGTCCGCCGTGTAGATCCTGGCCTGCCCGAGACCGCGTCCGCCGGACGCGGACGGCGACTCCTGGTCGTACAGCAGCCACTCGTCGGCCCGGAAGGGGCGGTGGAACCACATCGCGTGGTCCAGGCTGGCGCCCACCACGTCGCCGACCGACCAGCCGCCGCGCCCGTGGGCGAGCAGCACGGAGTCGAGCAGGGTCATGTCGGAGACGTACGTCGCCATGCAGACATGGAGCAGTGGATCGTCCGCCAGCTTGCCGTGCGTCCGGAACCAGACCTGGGAGCGCGGCTCGCGCGGTTCGCCGGCGGTGGCGAACGGCGGGGCGTCGACATACCGCAGGTCGACCGCGGCCCGGGCCTCCAGCAGCCGGTCCACCATGCGCGGGTCGGTGAAGCGGTCCGCGTACCGGGGCAGCATCTCCGCCGCCGTCGGCAGGGTCTCCGGGTCCGGGGCGGGGGGCATGACCGCCTGGTGGTCCATGCCCTCCTCGTGGACCTGGAACGACGCCGAGAGGTGGAAGATCGGCTTGCCGTGCTGGACGGCGACGACCCGGCGGGTGGTGAAGGACCGCCCGTCGCGGATCCGGTCCACGCTGTAGACGATCGGCGCGCCCGGGTCCCCGGGGCGCAGGAAGTACGCGTGCAGGGAGTGGGCGCCCCGGTCCTCGGGGACCGTACGCCCGGCGGCGACCAGGGCCTGTGCCGCGACCTGGCCGCCGAATACGCGGGGCACGACCGCCGAACGGCTCATGCCCCGGAAGATGTCCTGCTCGATCCGCTCCAGGTCGAGCAGATCGAGCAGGGAGTCAAGTGCTGCGCTCATGGATGAGAACGTAGCCGCTCTCAGAGGCCCATGGACTTGGCGATGATGGACTTCATGACCTCGCTGGTGCCGCCGTAGATGCGGTTGACACGGTTGTCCGTGTACAGGCGGGCGATCGGGTACTCGTTCATGAAGCCGTAGCCGCCGTGCAGCTGGAGGCAGCGGTCGATCACGCGGTGCGCGACCTCGGTGCAGAACAGCTTCGCCGAGGCGGCCTCGGCGGGCGTGAGCTCACCGGCGTCCAGGGCCTCGATCGCCCGGTCGCAGACGGCCTCGGCCGCGTCGACCTCGGCCTTGCAGGCGGCCAGCTCGAACTTGGTGTTCTGGAACGACGCGACGGTCTTGCCGAAGACGGTGCGGTCCTGCGTGTACTGCTGGGCGAACCGCACGGCGGCGGCTGCCTGCGCGTACGCGCCGACGGCGATGCCCAGACGCTCCTGCGGCAGGTTCTGGCCGAGGTAGGAGAAGCCCTTGTTCTCCTCGCCCAGCAGGTCGTCGACGGGGACCTTGACGTCCACGAAGGCCAGCTCGGCGGTGTCGGAGACCTTCAGGCCCAGCTTGTCGAGCTTGCGGCCGACCGAGTAGCCCTCGGACTTGGTGTCGACCACCAGGAGCGAGATGCCGTGGCGGCGGTCGTCGGCCTTGGGGGCGTCCGTGCGGGCGCAGACGATGACCTTGTCGGCGTGCACACCACCGGTGATGAAGGTCTTGGAGCCGTTGAGGACGTAGTGCGTGCCGTCCTCGGAGAGCTTGGCGGTCGTCTTCATGCCGGCCAGGTCCGAACCGGTGCCCGGCTCGGTCATGGCTATGGCGTACATGGACTTGCCGGAGACGAAGTCCGGCAGCCAGCGCTTCTTCTGCTCCTCGGTGGCGTACGCCTTGAGGTACGGCAGGCAGAGCAGGACGTGCACCCCGGAACCGCCGAAGGAGATGCCCGCGCGCGCGGTCTCCTCGTACAGGACCGCCTCGAACTTGAAGGACTCCTCGCCGGCGCCGCCGTACTCCTCGGGCACCTCGATGCCGAAGATGCCGAGCTCGGCCAGCTTGTAGTAGAAGTCGCGAGGCGCCTGGCCCGCCGCGAACCACTCGTCGTAGACGGGAACGACCTCGGCCTCGATGAAGGCGCGGATGGTCTCCCGGAACGCCTCGTGGTCCTCGTTGTAAACCGTACGGCGCACGGGGTGCCTCCTGGTGTCAGCTTCGGCTTCGGTCGCAGTGGCTAAGCGCTTGCTCAGTCCTGGGCAAAAGTTACCCGGCGGTCACGGTGGCTGTCCAGGGTGATGCTGAGCACGCCCGGCTCCTCGACGGGGAGTCGGCGGGCTGCCGGTCGCGGAGCGTGGCCGCGGCGAGCGCTGTGTATGCCTCGATGGCGGGGGACGGCGGGCAGGCGCACAGTGAAATGAGGAGCCGGTGAGGACGCGAGCAGCCTCGCCGCATCAACTCTCTGTGAGGCAGTCATGGCTGAATTCGAGACCTCGGGCGGAAGTTCGGGTGAGAAGACGCGTGGCAGGACCACCATCGCCGACGGAGTGGTGGCCACCATCGCCGGAATCGCCATCCGTGAGACCGAGGGTGTGCATTCGGTGGGCCGCGGCGCGTCCAAGGCGATGGGCGCCGTCGCGGGCCGCGTGGGCGGGTCCTCCGGCGGCGGGCGGGGCGTGAAGGTGGAGGTGGGGGAGAAGCAGACCGCTGTCGACGTCGACATCGAGGTCGAGTACGGCATTCCGATCCACGAGCTCGCCGACAAGGTCAGGACCCATGTGACCGACGCGGTGGAGACGATGACGGGCCTGGAGGTCGTCGAGATCAACATCAACGTCTTCGACGTCCACATCCCGGGTGACGATGACGACGACGAAAAGGACGGCGGCCGGTCCTCCGCGCGCGTGCAGTGACCGCCCCCGCGTCCCCGTGCCCACCACCGGGGCGCCCGGCACTGTCGGTGCCGTGGTGGACCGTCGGGGCCCTACGGGTCACCGGGTGAACGGCGGCCCGACGGGGTGACGGGCCGGGTCGGCGGAGCCGGTGGCCACGAATCCCGGCGGGACCATGGAGACGCGGATCGACGCGCCGGCTCTCCTGCCGCAGTCCTTCGGCGCGAGGCGGACCGCCCCGGTGCGGTGCGAGTGCGTGTCCATTGCGCCGCAGGCCGTTAACGCCAGTGCGCGGACCCGCTGCCGGCCGGACCCGTGGCTTCCGCCTTCGCCCGGATCTCCCGCATCACCGCCACGATCCGCCCTTCGTGCTCCGGCGTCAGCCGGGCCACGGGGACCGAGCAACTGACGGCGTCCTGCGGCGGGTTGTCGTACCGCAGCGCGAAGCCGAAGCCGACGAGCCCCGATACGCCCTCCTCCCGGTCCACGGCGTACCCGCGCGCCCGGATCTCCGCGAGGTCGGCCAGCAGGGCGCCCCTGTCCGTGTGGGTGTTGGGTGTCAGTGCCTCGTACGGGCCCTCGGGCAGCTCCTCGTCCGGCCGCTCGGCCAGCAGCGCCTTGCCCAGCGCACCCACGTGTGCCGGCAGCCGCCGCCCGACGCGGCTGATCGTCCGCAGGTACTCGTGCGACTCCCGCGTGGCCAGGTACGCCACGTCCCGCCCGTCCAGCCGGCCCATGTGGATGGTCTCGCCCAGCGCCTCGGACGCCTCGTCGAGATACGGCCGTACAACCCGCAGCCGGGGATCGGAATCGAGATAGCTGGTGCCGGTGAGCAGGGCGTGGATGCCGATTCCGTACAGGGAGCCGGTCAGGTCCGTGCGGACCCAGCCGCGCGATATCAGCGTCTGGAGCAGCGCGTACATCGAGCTGCGCGGCACGCCGAGTTCGTCCGCCAGCTCCTGGAGCCGCGCCGGACGGTCGCCGCGTGCGGCCAGTACCTCCAGCAGCTCGACCGTGCGTGCCGCGGACTTCACCTCGCGGACGCCGCCCGCCTCGCCCCTTGTCTCTGACATGCGCCGATCGTAATCGGGCCGGAGAACCGCGGTGCATACCCATTGACGCCCCGAGGTCCGCCTCTCTAGCCTCCATCTTCATACATGGATGACGTCTACATGGGGAGATGGCGTGAGTCTCGACACCGGCACAGAGGCCTCGGAGGACGTGGCGCGACGGCTGCGGAAAGGGATGGCGGGCGGTGTGCTGTCCTTCCCGCTGACCAGCTTCCACGAGGACGGGTCCTTCGACCCGGACGGCTTCCGCGGCTACGTGGCGGAACGGCTCGCCACCGCCCCGGGCGCCGTCTTCCCCGCATGCGGCACCGGTGAGTTCTTCTCACTGGACGAGGACGAGTACCGGCAGGTCGTCTCGATCACCGTCGAGGAGGCGGCCGGCCGCCTCCCGGTCGTGGCCGGCACCGGCTACGGCTGGGCGCAGGCCGCCCGGTTCGCCCGCATCGCCGAGGAGTCGGGCGCCGACGCGCTCCTCGTCCTGCCGCACTACCTCACCGCCGCGCCGCAGGACGGACTGGTCGCCCAGCTCCGGCACGTCGCCGCGCGCACCCGGCTCCCGCTCATCGCCTACCAGCGCGGCCAGGTCGCCTACACCGCCGATTCGCTCCGCCGCATCGCCCGCATCCCCGGCGTCATCGGCGTCAAGGACGGCCACAGCGACCTCGACCGCCTCCAGCGCCTGACCCTCGCCGCCCCCGAGGACTTCCTCTTCTTCAACGGCGCCGCCACCGCGGAGATCCAGGCCCGCGCCTACGCCACCGTCGGTGTCCCCGCCTACTCCTCCGCCGTCCACGCCTTCGCCCCCGAGATCTCGAACGCCTTCTTCGCCGCCCTGCGCGACGGCGACAACGGGACGGTCGACAAGCTGCTGCGCGACTTCTACGTCCCGCTCGTCGAACTCCGTGACCGAGTCCCCGGATACGCCGTGTCGCTGGTGAAGGCCGCGGCCCGGCTGCGCGGCCGACGGGTCGGACCCGTGCGAGCCCCGCTCACCGACCCCTCGGCCACCGACCTCGCCGAACTCAAGACCCTGCTCACCACCGGACTCGACCTCGTAGGAGCCGCCCTGTGACCCGCGACCTCACCATCACGGACGTGACGCTGACCCCGATCCTGGTCGCCGACCCGCCGCTGTTGAACACCGCGGGTGTCCACCAGCCGTACACGCCCCGCCTGATCGTGGAGGTGGTCACGGCCGACGGGACGACCGGCCTCGGTGAGACCTACGGCGACACCAAGTACCTGGAGCTGGCCCGGCCCCTCGCCGAACAGCTGATAGGCCGACAGGCCGACGACCTCAACGGCCTGTTCCTCGCGGCGGACGAGGTGGCCGTCGATGCCTCACGGGTCACCGGCCAGGTCGACGTCGGAGGCCTGCGCGGCGTCCAGACCGCCGACAAGCTGCGCCTGTCCGTCGTCTCCGCCTTCGAGGTCGCCTGCCTCGACGCCCTCGGCAAGGCGCTCGGCCTGCCCGTGCACACGCTGCTCGGCGGCAAGGTCCGCGACGCCGTCGAGTACAGCGCCTACCTCTTCTACAAGTACGCCGGCCATCCGGAGGGCCCGTCCGGCGAGAAGTCCGGCGAGCAGGACGCCTGGGGCCCCGCCGTCGATCCCGCGGGGATCGTCGAGCAGGCCCGCATCTTCACCGAGCGCTACGGCTTCACCTCCTTCAAGCTCAAGGGCGGCGTCTTCCCTCCGGACGAGGAGATCGCCGCGATCAAGGCCCTCGCCGCCGCCTTCCCCGGCCACCCGCTGCGCCTCGACCCCAACGGCGCCTGGTCCGTGGAGACCTCCCTCGAGGCGGCCGAGGAGCTCCGGGACGTCCTCGAATACCTGGAGGACCCTGCGCTCGGTGTCCCCGCCATGGCCGAGGTCGCCGCGAAGTCCGGCGTACCGCTCGCCACCAACATGTGCGTCACGACCTTCGCCGAGATCAAGGAGGCCTTCACCCGGGGCGCCGTGCAGGTCGTCCTCTCCGACCACCACTACTGGGGCGGTCTGCGCAACACCCAGCAACTGGCCGCCATATGCCGGACGTTCGGTGTCGGTGTGTCGATGCACTCCAACACCCATCTCGGCATCAGCCTCGCCGCGATGACCCACGTGGCCGCCACCGTCCCGAACCTCCACCACGCCTGCGACTCCCACTACCCCTGGCAGTCCGAGGACGTCCTCACCGAGCGTCTCACCTTCGAGGGCGGCAAGGTCACCGTCTCCGATGCGCCCGGCCTCGGGGTCGAACTCGACCGCGACAGGCTCGCGTTCCTCCACCAGCGATGGCTCGACGACGACGGCACGTACAAGGACCGCGACGACGAGGCCGCGATGCGAGTCACCGACCCGCAGTGGGCCGCCCCGTCCGTGCCGCGCTGGTAACCGTTCCCCGCCTCCTCGCCCCCACCGCACCGACGGCGAGCAGCCACCGCCGCGAGAGCGGCGGTGGTCCGGCCGCACAAAGGAGTGCCGCTCGTGTCCGCAGTTCCCCCCACCCCCGAAGTCCAGCACCCTGCCGTCGTGCAGTCGGCGATCCGCAAGATCTTCCGCCGCGTGGTCCCCCTCTTCTTCGTGATGTTCGTCGCGAACTACATGGACCGCGTCAACCTCGGCTTCGCCCAGGACCAGCTCCGCGCCGACGTCGGGCTGTCCGCCGCCGCCTTCGGACTCGGTGCGGGCATCTTCTTCATCGCGTACGCCATCTTCGAGGTCCCCTCCAACATGCTGATGGAGCGGTTCGGGGCCAAGGTGTGGCTCACCCGCATCATGATCAGCTGGGGTGTCGTCGCCACCGCGATGGCCTTCGTCAACAGCCCGGGCATGTTCTACGCGCTCCGCTTCCTGCTGGGCGTCGCCGAGGCCGGCTTCTTCCCCGCCGTCATCTACTACTTCAGCCGCTGGCTGCCCGACTCCCACCGCGGACGGGCCACCTCCGTCTTCCTGATGGGCTCCGGCACGGCGACCGTCATCGTCGGCCCCGTCTCCGGGGCGCTCCTGGAGATGCACGGGCTCTGGGGCCACTCCGGCTGGCAGTGGATGTTCTTCGTGGAGGGCGTCTTCTCCGTGGTCCTCGGCTTCGTCGTCTACCGCTACCTCGACTCCGGCATCGAGCAGGCCACCTGGCTCACCGACGAGGAGAAGGCCGGCCTCGTCACCACCATCGACGCCGAACAGGACGCGCGGGACGCACAGCGCGGCACCAGCGCCCGGGTCTCCCGCTGGAAGCTGCTCGCCGACCCCCAGATGCTGCTCTTCCTGTGGATCTACTTCGCGATCAACGTCGCCCTGTACGCGGTGACGTTCTGGCTGCCCTCGATCGTCGACGACATCGGCGGCCTGAGCGACTTCCAGGTGGGGCTGCTGACATCCGTGCCGTGGATATGCGCGATCGCCGCCGTGTACGTCAGCGGGCGGATCTCGGACCGCATCGGGAAACGGCGGCCGGTCCTGATGGTCCTGCTCCTCATCGGCGGCTGCGGCACGCTGCTCGCGGTCTTCGTGTCGCCCTGGGTGGGCCTCGGCGCGCTGTGCCTGGCCGCGGTGGGGTTCAAGCCGGCTTCTCCCGTCTTCTGGACGATCCCGCAGAGCTACCTCGACGCCCGGGCCGCCGCTCCCGGCATCGCGCTGGTCAACTCCATCGGCAACCTCGGCGGGTTCGTCGCCCCCACCGCCTTCGGGATCATCGAGGACACGACCGGCTCGACGAAGGGCGGGCTGGTCGGCCTCACCGTCGTCGGCTTCCTGGCCGCCGTGAGCGTGCTGCTGGTGCGCGGCGGCGGGCGCAACGACCGCATCCGCACCCGTACGGCGAGGGGGCCGGTGGAGCCCGCGCCGGAAGCGGTACAGGGCGCGGGCTCCACCGCGCGGCCGGGGCCCGGGACGGCCTGAGCGGACGTGGGCGACCGGGCCCGGCGGAGAGCGACCTGCCGCCGGGTCCTCCCGGAGGACGCCCTACATGTCAGCCACGCTCATCGACGGCCGGGGCGCCGGTCGCAGGCACCGCCGTCACCGTGAGCCGGGCCTCCTGGGTGCGGTGCGACGACGGCCCCGTCCCGATGGTGAACCCACCCGGTTCCACTGCCCATTCCCCCGCATGCGTGAACGAGGCGAGGGTGTGCGCGTCCACCGGGAAGGTGACCTCGGTGCTCTCGCCGGGTGCCAGCTCCACCCGGACGAAGCCGCGCAGTTCGCGCACCCGCGGCCACGAGGTCCCGCCGATCAGGCGGCGTACGTACAGCTGAACGGTCTCCCGCACCGCCCGGCCGCCCGTGTTGGCGACGCGGACCGTGCAGCTCAGCTGCTCCGTCCCGTCGAACCGGTCCGCCGGCACGGACGGCAGGGACAGCCGGGGCGTGCCGTACTCGACCGTCGTGTAGGCCAGCCCGTGGCCGAAGGGATGCCGGGCGGTGGCGGGCTGGTCGACGTAGCCGCGGTAGCCGTGGTCCTTCCCGTTGTAGAAGACGGGCAGCTGGGCAGCCGAACGAGGCACGGAGACGGGCAGCCGGCCCTGTGGCTCGGCCGCGCCGAACAACACGTCCGCGACCGCCCTTCCGCCCCACGGGCCCGGATACCAGGCACTCAGCACCGCGGCCGCCTTGCCGGTGAGGTCCGGCAGGGCGTGCGGCCGGCCCTGGACCAGCACCACGACCACCGGGGTCCCGGTCGCGGCGACTGCGTCCAGCAGAGCCGACTGCCCTTCCGGCAGCCCCAGTTCGGCCAGGTCGACGCCCTCTCCGCACGTCATCTCCACCGGATTGCCGGAGGCGACGACGGCCGCCCCGTTGGCGTCGAAACGCGTACCCGACTCGCGTGCGCTCGATCCGCCGAGGACCAGCACCGCCACATCCGCGGCGGACGCGAGCGCCACCGCCTCGGGCAGATCCGGCACATCGCCGCCGACGAGGCCGCAGCCCCGGGCGTACGTGACGTCGGTTCCCTCCGGCGCCGCGGCCCGGATACCGGCGAGCACACTGCTGCCCGTGCCGGGCCGTTGCGGTGCGGTGTAGTCGCCGATCTGCTGCGGTACGGAATCGGCGTTCGGCCCGATGACCGCGACGGTCCCGACACGGCGGCCCGCGAGCGGCAGGGTCACCCCGTCGTGTTCGAGCAGGGTGACGGACTCGCGGGCGACGCGCTCGCTCATCAGCTCCATGCGCGCGGGGTCCGGTCCTGGGGCGGGCGTCCTCCCGGCGGCGTACGGATGCTCGAAGAGGCCGAGGCGGAACTTCAGCGCGAGGACACGTCCCACCGCCGTGTCGAGCGTGGCCTCCTCGACCAGCCCCCGCCGGACCGCCTCCGCCAGCCGCGGGTAGCAGTCGTCCCACAGGCTCAGGTCTGTCCCCGCCCGCAGCGCCTGCGCACCGGCCGCCACCGGATCACCGGCCATCCGGACCAGACGGTCGATCGCGAGCCCGTCGGCCATCACCAGGCCGCCGAAGCCCCACTGCTCCCGGAGGATCCCGGTCAGCAGACGGCGGTTCGCCACGCACGGGACGCCGTCGAACTCGTTGTACGCGGCCATGAGGCCCGCGGCTCCGGCCCGCACTCCGGCCAGCGCCGCCACGAGATGGATCTCGTGCAGCTCCCTCTCGCCCAGCTCGGTGGCCGCGCTGTTGCGGCCACCCACCGTCGCCCCCTGCCCGGCGAAGTGCTTGAGGACGACGGCCGCGTGGTCCGGCCCGATACGGTCCCCGGCCGGACCCTGCACACCGCGCACCAGAGCCTCGGTGAACCGCGCCGCCAGATACGGGTCCTCGCCGAAGCACTCCTCCGCGCGGCCCCAGCGCGGATCCCGCACCAGGTCGAGCGCGGAGACCAGCGCGACATGGCCGCCACGCGCACGGAGCTGGGCCGCCGCGAGGGCGGCCGCCTCCTCGTACAGCTCCGGATTCCAGGTGGCGCCGACCGCCAGGTTGACCGGCAGCACGGTCCCGTCCAGGGCCTGCAGGCCGTGCGGCATCTCCTCGACGAGCAGGACGGGGATACCGAGCCTGGTGTTCTCGACGACGTGCCGCTGCACGGCGTCGGAGACCCGCGCCCCGTCCGTGGCGCCGATCCCCGTCTCCGCCGTCACGCCGGACCAGGGATCGGCGCGCTGGAGTCCGTACAGTGCGCCCATCCCGTCACAGGCCGCCACCTCCGCACGGAACGCGTCCGTCAGCCGGTGTCCGGAAGCGGTGCGCTCGTACGCGTCCCAGCCATACATCCGCTGGTTGACCTGGCCCACCTTCTCGGTGAGCGTCATCCGCGACAGCAGATCGCGTAGCCGTTCGGCGACAGGCGCCTCGGGGTCGCGGAACAGTGGCTCGGACATCGGGTGGACCACCTCGGGGTCGGCTGCAAGGGGGCGGAGGGGACGGTGTGCGGTCAGCGCAGTTCGAGCACGCGCACGCCGTACGGGGGCAGGGTCACGTCCCGCACCGGGTCCCCGCCTGCCAGCTCGCGCAGTTCCCCGTCCGCCGCCGGGCACACGGTCAGCTCCTCGCCGGACTGGCTCACCAGCCACAGGAAGCGCGTGCCGTCCTCGCGCACCAGGGTGTCGGCGCTGACGTACGGGGTGTCGACGGTCACCGGCCTTGCCGCTCCCGCGAGTTCGGCCAGCGCCGCGTACAGCCGGTGGGTCTGCTCAGGGTTGGCGCGGGCCGTACGGGCGGCCATGTGCTCCAGCGGATACGTGGCGAGGACGGTGCGGCCCGCGCCCGTCTCGTGGCGCAGCAGCGCCGGGCGGCCGTGCGCGTCGGTGGCGACGACCCGTGCGCCGTCCGGGACGACGGGCAGATAGGCGCGGCTGTCCTCGTTGCCCGCGACCGGGAACGTCAGGACCTCGCCCGCGGCTATCGAGCCGAAGTCCTCGGTGAACGTCATCTCCAGGACGTCGTCCTCGATCGGCTCGGCGACCCCGTAGGACAACTGGAGCTCCACCCCGAACAGCCCGTCGAGGTCGTGGAACCACGGGCCGCGGGTCGTCGGGTACTCACCCGAGCAGAACGACAGATAGACCGTGGCCCCCTCCCTGGCCCTGTGCTCCAGCGCGCGGCGGGTGCGGGTGGTCAGCTGACGCGTCGAGGGCAGCAGATACAGCGAGGCGTCCTCCGGCAGCCCGTCCGCCTCCCGCGCGAACGCCACCGGCAGGTCGGCGCCGCGCGCCGCCACATAGCCCTGGTGCAGCGAGGTGAAGATCAGCGGGCGGTCGGCGGGACGGCTGTAGGGGTATCCGCGCTCCAGGAAGGCGGGCACGACGAGAGCCGCGTCCGCGTCGGTGCGGCGGCAGCGCGGGAAGTCGACCTGCTCCAGGACCTTCGCGAAGGACGCCAGTTCACGCAGCGGCTCCTTCGGGCGTCCGGCACTGTCGGTGATCCCGAAGTGCATCTCGAAGGGGTGGTGGTCGTACGGCGACTGCTCCCACAGGTCGTCGTAGTCCGTGTTGTTCCAGGCCATCCAGCCGGTGGCCCCGCCGAGCAGCGAGTTGTGCAGGGTCTGCCGGTAGAAGATCCCCGCGTTCGCGGCCGAGACCGTGTCGGTGGAGAGCCCGAACTCCTCCAGGACGACCGGCTGACCGGTCACGGCGGCGAGTTCGCACTCGAACGCGGCCCGGTAGTGCTGGCGCGGCCGGTCGGTGTCGGAGCGGTAGACGTGCGGCCCCACGAAGTCGACGTACTCGGCGGTCTCCCGAAGCGAGAAGCCGTTGTCGCGGCCGGTCACCTCGATGCCCCACGCGCCGTCGCCGAGCGACACCGGCTGGGTGCCGCCCGCCGCGCGCACGGCGTCGCACATGAACTGGGCCCAGGCGGTGACGACATCGCTGGAGGGCGGGTCGACCTGGTAGATCCGGCCGTAGCCGGGCATCTCGTTGGTGATCAGCCAGCCCGTGACCGCCGGGTGGTCCTTGAAGCGGCGGGTCATCTGGGAGACGAACCACGCCTGCCGGCCGACGAGCCACACGTCCTCGTAGAGGTCCCGGTCACCGCGCCAGGCCGGGTCCCAGTTCTCGCCCGACATGTGACCGACGATGAAGGTGGGGACCGTGCCCATGCCCAGCTCGTGGTGGGCGTCCAGGAAGTCCCGGAACCGGTCGCAGAGTTCCTCGTCGATGCGTCCGGGCTCGGGGTGGAAGTCGGGCCAGTAGAAGAAGGACCGCGTCATGTTCAGACCGTGCTCCCGGAGCACGGCCAGCTCCTCGCGCACCGTCTTCGGCTCGTAGTTCCGCCACATCAGCGGACCACCGGTGCGGGACCAGAAGTTGGCGCCGAGCCACGGGAGGACGGCGGAGTCGTGGGAGAGCTGGGCGCTGTGGCGTCGCATGGTTCTACAGGTCCTCTTCGATGTGCGGGGGTGCAGGGGTGGTGCGGCGGTTCAGGTCGGGGACGGCAGGGGGCCGGTCGACTCCCGTACGACCAGACGGGGGCGGCCGTCCAGCACGGGTGGGGGTACGTCCTCGCCGCAGCCGGCGAGCAGGGTGCGGGCGGCGGCCGCGCCGACGCGCTGCACCTGCTGGTCGACGGTGGTGAGCCGGGGATGGACCCAGCGGCCGAGCGAGAGGTTGTCGTAACCGACCACCGACAGGTCGCCCGGCACCCGGAGTCCGGCGCGCTGCGCCGTGCCGATGCCGCAGACGGCCATGGAGTCGTTGGGGAACACGAGAGCGGTCGGCCGGTCGGGCAGGGAGAGCAGCTCCTCGGTGACGTCGACGGCCGCCTGCTCGGTGAAGTCGCTGTGCCGTACGGCTACGGGACTCAGCCCCGCCTCGGCGAGCGCCTCCTCGAACGCGGCCAGGCGCAGCCGGGTGTGCAGCAGTTCGGCCGGGCCCGCGACGTAGGCGAGGCGCCGGTGGCCGAGCTCCAGCAGATGGCCGACCGCCTCCCGTATGCCCGCTCCCTGCTGACCGAGGCCCACCCGGGGCACGGGCGATCCGGGGTCGGGGGCGCCCAGCAGGACGGCTGGCAGCCCGAGGCCGCGCAGCAGGTCCGGGCGCGGGTCGTCGGCGCGGGCGTCGGTGAGGACGGCGCCGTCTATGCGGCCCTCGGCGACCAGACGTTCGTACAGCGCGTTCTCCTGCGCCATGTCGGCGACCAGGTGGAGCAGCAGACCGTAGCCGCGGGGCGCGAGCTCGCCCTCCAGACCGGTGATCAGCTCGCTGAAGTGCGGGTCGGAGCCGAGCACATCGGTGGGCCGCCGGACGACGAGCGCGATCGTGCGGGTACGGGCCCGGCGCAGCGCGGTCGCGGAGGCGCTGGGGGACCAGCCGAGCTCCGTGGCCGCGTCCAGGACCCGGCGGCGGGTGGCCTCCGAGATCCGGCCGGTGCCGTTGACGGCCTGGGAGACCGCCGCGGTCGACACCCCGGCCGCGGCGGCCACGGCCTTGATCGTGGGGCGTACTGCGGTACGCCCTTCGAGACGCTTGTTCACATCTTTACCGCCCCACTGACGAGAGCCTGCTGCATCCGCTTCTGGAGCACGGTGTAGACCACCCAGACCGGGACCAGGGTCAGCACCGTGCCCGCCGTAAGGATGCCGTAGTCCGTACCGGTCAGGGACTTGAGCGTGGGCAGGGCGACCTGCACGGTCCGCTGGTCGGGGTCGGGGCCGATGATGACGAGCGAGTAGAGGTACTCGTTCCAGAAGGTCAGGAAGTTCAGCAGCAGGATGGTCGCGATCCCCGGCATGCACATCGGTGTGTAGACGTGCCGAAGGACGGCGAAGGTGGACGCCCCGTCCATCCGTGCCGCCTCCTCCATCTCGCGCGGGATGGTCCGCATGAACTGCACCAGGATCACGACGGACAGCGGCATCGCCGTCGCCGGCAGGAACAGCACCATGAACGCGCGGGTGTGGAACAGCCCGGTGGCGGCGGCGAGCAGGAAGGTGGGGAAGAGCGCGGCGAACGTGGGGACCAGGAAGCCCAGCGAGAACACCCGCTCCACCAGGGCCCCGAGGCGTCCCTCGGTGCGGGCGATGGCGAAGGCCGCCGGTACCGCGAGCGCCAGGGTGAGGACCAGCGCCAGTACGGTGACGAGCATCGAGTTGAGGACGGCCGGCCCGAGGTGCGCGGAGGAGAACGACTCGGTGAAGTTGGCCGTGGAGAGCGAGGTCGGCAGGGAGAACGGGCTCCCGAAGATCTGATCGTTCGTCTTGAACGCCGAGACCAGCAGGTAGTAGAGGGGGACGACCAGCAGCACCATGTAAAGCCAGGCGAAGATGTGCGCCGGCAGCCAGGACCTTCCGAATTTCATGGAACCGCTCCGATCAGTAGTTCTGGCGGAAGACTCGACGGATGGTCAGCAGCCCGGCCAGGCCGACCAGGAAGAGGACCACGCCGACTGTCTGGCTGTAGCCGAGGTCGGCCGCGATGAACGCCTTCTGGTAGACGAGGAAGGACAACGTTGTCGACGAGCTTCCCGGGCCGCCCTGGGTCAGCAGCAGGACGTTCTGCGCGGAGCCGAACAGCGTCCAGAGGAACTGAAGCATCGTCACGACGCCGACGAAGTCGCGGATGACGGGGAAGTGGATGCGCCACATGGCGCGCCAGTGGCCGGCGCCGTCGAGCTGCGCGGCCTCACCGATCTCGTCCGGGACGCTGCCGAGCCGGGCCGCGAACAGCACGGCGGTGAACCCGATGCCGCTCCACACGTCGAGGAGGATGAGGGAGCCGAGCGCGGTGGAGGGCGAGGCGAGCCAGGCGTCGGTCATCGAGCCCAGACCGACTTTGTCCAGAGCGCCGTTGAGGAGGCCGTCCGGGGAGAGGACCGCGTAGAACACCATCGCCTTGGCGGGGGTGGAGATCAGCCCGGGGATGAAGAGCAGATACCGCAGGACGCGGTGCCCCGGTGGCTTCTGTGCGACGTAGTACCCGAGCATGTACGCCCCGATGATCATCAGGGGTACGGCCACGACGAGCTGTACGGCGGTGTTGCGCACCGCGTCCCAGAAGACCGGGTCGTCCAGGACCGCACTGATGTTGCCGGTGCCGGCGAAGGAGACCGGCTGGAGCATGCCGGGCCAGTGCAGGGCGGCGATGACGAAGATGGCGACCAGCGGGCCGACCATGAAGACCAGGTACCAGACCAGCGCGGGCACGGCGAGGATGACCCCGCCCTGCGTACGGCGCTTCGTGGTGGAGGCGGACGGCGGGGGAGGGACCGGTCCGCGGACCGAGGCGCCGCCCGGGGCGGACGAGAGCATCGTCATGGGAGGACTCGCAAAGGCTCGGGCGCGCGGATCAGGCCGTGCGGTAGGCGGATTCCAGGGCGGAGCGCACGGAGGCCGCGCTCGTTCCCCGGGTGAAGGCGGTGCTGGTCGCGGTGATCAGCGGCTGGGTGGCGGTCGGCGGGACGTAGAGGTCGGGCAGGAGCGCCTGGCCGACCCGGTCGCCGAGCTGCTGGGCCTTGGCCACCAGAGGGAAGTCCTTGCTGACCGTGTCGGTCACCAGCGCCATGTCCCGGCCGCTCTCGGTGATGAAGCGCGACACCACGTCGGGGCGGTACATGAAGCGGAGGAACTTCTCGACGGAGGACAGCTTCTTGACGCCGTTGGGGCTGATCCAGAAGCCGATGAGGGTGTACGAGCGCAGGATTGTCGGCCTCTCGTGAGCGGCCCCCGGCGCGAGCGGCCAGCCACCGATCTCGGTGTGCCCGGCAGCCTTGGCCGGCACCTTCGCCAGTGCGGAGGACATCGCGGACTGGATGGCCGCCGCCTCGGTGTTGTACTGCGTGGTCATCGTGTCGGAGGTCAGCCCCTGCGCCTTGTCGGCGAAGACACCGGCGTCCCGCAGCGTCACGAAGTAGTCGATGCCCTCGCGGGCGCCCCGGCTGCCGCTGAAGTCGCCGGTCGTGTAGACCTTCCGGGCCTCCTCGGGAGTGAGGAAGGTCTGGATGATCTGGGCCAGCAGCTTCTGCCCCGTCCAGTCGTTGCCGCCGACGGTGACGGGTGCGATGCCCTTGGCCCGCAACTTCCGTGCTGCACCGATGAGCTGGTCCCCGGTGGTGGGGACGGAGCCGATGCCGGCGCGGTCGAGCAGGTGGGTGTTGTAGGCGACGGGCCAGTTGGTGGCGAAGTAGGGGAAGGCACGGAGCCTGCCCTTGTCGTCGGTCCACTCGGTCAGGGCCGCGGGCAGGACGCGGTCGCGCAGCCCCCAGTCGTCGAGGTAGCCCTTGACGTCGACGGTGGCACCGACGTCGGTCCAGGCGAGCGTCTTGTCGTACAGGTTGACCATGACCACGTCCGGCTCCTTACGGGCCAGCCGGGAGGTCTCGTACACCTGGGGGAGGTCGTCGCCGTTGACGAGGTTCTTGACCCGGATCCCCGGGTTCTCCTTCTCGAAGGCCTTGACGACGGCGGTGTAGGTGGGGGAGCCCGGCGCGGTGGTCCCGAGCTGGGTGTGGACGAGTAGCGAGCCGGGGTCGGAATCGGCCGAGGCGAGCGTGGAGCAGCCGGACAGGGCGGGCAGCGCGGTAGCGGCGGCGAGGCCGGAACCAGCGGCAAGGAAACCGCGCCGACTCAGGGGTGAGCGCACAGCGGGATGTCTCCAACCAGGACGTTAACCAGAGTGGTTAATCGATGTACCAGCGGGTTGCGAGAAACTTAGGGGCGGGGGAGGAAATGGTCAACCCCTGGTTGCGCATGCTGAATAGGCGGACATTTCGCCCTCGCCGCGGGCCGGGAATGTCACGGTGGATTCCGTACCCGCAGGCGATGACGTACGGCGTCTCGCCGGTGCCGGTGCCGGTGCCGGTGCCGGTGCCGGGACCGGTGTCAGGGGCGTGCGGTGGCGGTACGGCCGCCGGTGACGCGCAGGAGGTTCAAGCGCGACATCGGCATGGTGCCCGGTCCGGCATGGAAGTCCCCGGACGTCCTCGCCCGTCCGGGCGCCTTCCCCGAGCCGGACACCGCCGTCGGCGGGCGTACCGCGTACTCCACGCGCGAAGGCGAACTCTGGGACGCCGCCGAGCGGTTCACCGCGGCGTACGCCGCCTGAACCGTGGAGTCTCCGGGCTCTGCCCGCAGTACGACGCGCGCGCCCGAACGGCGAACCTGCGCGTGCCGGATACGCGGGCGCTCAGGGTGCGGTGCCCGTGGTGTCGGAGACGGTCGTGTCCGGCACGGGAGTTGAGCCGGTGCGCGCGTGGAGGATTCCTTCGACGCCCCGCAGGAAGGTTTCGGAGACCAGCCCGGGGTCGAAGAGGCAGCCGGCTGCCATGGCTCCGTCCCGGAGCATGACGAAATGCCGGGCGTCCGGGCCGGCGGGGGCGTCGCCGGTCCGTGCCAGCAGGTCCGTGACGGTGTTCAGGAACCATTGCCGGTGGGCCAGGACGGCCTGGTGGATCGGGTGGGCGGGATCGGGGTATTCGGCTACCGCGTTGAGGAAGGCGCAGCCGCGGAAACCGGGGGACCGGATGCCCTCGGTGATGGCCCTGGCCGTGGCCCGGACCCTGTCGGCGGCCGACGGGTCGCCGGCCTGCGCGGCGGCGATCTGCCCCCGGATTCCCTGGTCCGCCTGGTCCAGATACGCGAGGACGAGTTCTTCCTTGCCCGAGAAGTGCCGGTACAACGTCGCCCGGGTCACCTGCGCCTCCGCGGTGATCCGGTCGATGCCGACGGAGTGGATCCCCTCGGCGTAGAAAATCCTGGTCGCTGTGCTGAGCAGCCGCGCCCGCGCTTCGGACGTGCTGCGGCCTTCTGGGCTCCGGCTCATGCTGCCAGGCTACCAAGTCCTGGAGGTAGAACGTTCGGTCTTGACAAGGTCCGAGGCAAGGGCCTTAATCAAATGAGACCGAACGTTCTCCCTCCATCGGGTGGGAGCGGACTACGGCACGCGATGTCCTGACCGTTCCGCATCCCGCACGCCGCCACCGAAAGGCACTCCTGTGGACACCCTCGTCAGCGCTCCGTCCCCCAGCGTTCCCGTGACCCTGCGAAAGCTGTACTTCGTGCGCTTCGCGTTCGCCGCCGTGTGGGCCGGACTCCTCTTCGCGACCGCCGGCACGCTGGGACCGATCGGCGTGACGCTGCTGGTCGTCTACCCCCTGTTCGACGTGGCGGCCGCGATCGTCGACGTCCGGTCCGCCAAGGCGAACGGCGGTACGGCTCCAGCCCTCTACGTGAACATCGCGATCAGCTCGCTGGCGGTCATCGGCCTGGCGGTCGCCGTCACGTCCGGTATCCCGGACGTCCTCCGGATCTGGGGAGCCTGGGCTGTCGCCTCCGGGCTCGTCCAGCTCGTCGCGGGCGCCGTTCGCCGGGAACTGGGCGGCCAATGGCCGATGATCATCAGTGGCGCCATCTCCGTTCTCGCGGGCACGTCCTTCTTCACGCAGGCCGGCAGCGACGACCCCACGCTGGTGAACCTCGCCGGCTACGCCTTCCTCGGAGGCGTGTTCTTCCTCGTCTCGGCACTCCGGCTGAACCGCGCCCGCCGCGGGGCATGACCCCACCGCTCACGCGCTCCGTCCTGGAAACCGGGGCGCGTCGGTGCTGGTGCAACTGCCGGGCGGATACGCCCTGTCACCTCGGTGAGGGCCTGCGGTCCCGCAGCGCGAACCACAGCTCCGTCCGCACGTCCATGTCGTCCAGGTCCATGTCCAGCAGCGTCGCGCAGCGGGCGATGCGCTGGCGGACCGTGTTGCGGTGGACCTTGAGTGCCACCGCCGTGCGGTCCCAGCTGCCGTGGAGGCTCAGCCAGCAGCGCAGGGTATCGGCCAGCGGTTCGGTGAGCGGGGCCAGCAGGGCGCGGGCGTGGGCCTCGGCGCGGTCGGCCGGGATCAGGCCGGCCAGGCCTCCGATGCCGGGGCGGTGTGCGGTCAGCGGGGTGCGGGTCGCCTCGGCGTGGCCCAGGGCGCGGGATGCCTGGGTGTCGGCGTCGGGCAGGGCGGTGACCGGGGCGGGTCCGGAGACGCCGAGGGTCCAGCCGGGCTGCGGGCCCACCGCCTCGTGGCGGCCGGGGATCAGGACCCGTACCGTCTCGCGGTCCACGTCCGACAGTGCGGAGCCCAGTGCCGCGCCGAGGGCCCCGGCGTTCAGCGGGTCCGCCGGGGCGCCGTCGGCGCGGCGGGCGTGCACCACCGTCCAGTCGTCGCCGTCGCTCAGCAGCGGGGCCACGTCCTGCGGGGCCGCGCCCAGCAGGAGCCGTACGAGCGCCGCCGAACGGCCCGCCGCGTCGGCGCCCTGGTGCGGGGCGGTCAGCAGCGAGAGCAGCACGACGGCGATTCCCGCGACGGTGTGGTCGCCGAGATCGCGCCTGGGTGTCGCCAGGGCGAGGGCCAGCCCCTGCCCGCCGCCGAGGGCGTACGCGAACAGATGGGTGCCGCCCCGGGTGTCGGTCGCCGACGAAGGGCTCGGCTTCCGGCCGGGGGCGGAGCCCGCGCCGCCGGAGGGCACGGCGGGGGTCACCATCCGGGCCAGCCGGGCCAGTGCCGTCTGTACATCCGGTGCCGAGCGCCCGCCCGCCGCGTGCAGCACCCCGCCGTCCGCCGTGAGGAGCGCGACCCGGCCCTCCAGCTGTACGGCGAGCTGCCGCAGCACCGCGGGCACCGGGTCGGGTCGGGCCGCCGCCGTCGCCAGGGCCTGCTGCGCCCGGGTCACCCGGCGCAGTTCGCGGTGCCGTGCCTCGGCCATGAGCCGCCACACCGCCCGGGCGACCGCCGTGAAGCGGGTCTCGGGAGGCACCTCCAGCAGGGGCAGCCCGTGGCGGTCGCACGCCTCCACCAGGGCCGCCGGCACCGTGTCGTGCACCGGAGCCACCCCGAAGCCGAGCGCGGCCGCCCCCGCCTGGACGAGCCGGGCGACATAGGTGTCCGCGTCCGCGAGCTGGACCCCGGCGGTCAGCAGCAGCTCACCGCCGAGCAGATACGGATACGGGTCGGCCATCTCCGAGGTGTGCACCCAGAGGAGGTCCGCGTGCTCCGGGCCCGCGATCCGGCGCAGCCCGAGCTCCTCACGGCCCAGCAGTTCGGCCAGGGGGATGGGAGGGGCGGGAGGCCCGGCGGGGGAGTCCGGCATGGATGGTCCATCCACTTCGTGGGTTGAGGATGGAGGAAACGTACACTTCAGCGTCGGCTTCCGGCCACCTACCGTCTTCATCACCACACCCCCTGAGTGGAAACGAGACGGAGGAAGCCCATGGCTGTCGACTACGCGGTGATCGTCGTCTATCTGGCCGGCATGCTCGCCATGGGCTGGTGGGGCATGCGCCGCGCCAAGTCCAAGAGCGAGTTCCTGGTCGCCGGGCGGCGGCTCGGCCCCTGGATGTACTCCGGCACCATGGCCGCGATCGTCCTCGGCGGTGCCTCGACGATCGGCGGCGTGGGCCTCGGCTACCAGTACGGGCTCTCCGGCGCCTGGATGGTCTTCACCATCGGCCTCGGGCTGCTCGCCCTGTCCGTCTTCTTCTCGGCCCGCATCGCCCGGCTGAAGGTCTACACCGTCTCCGAGATGCTCGACCTGCGCTACGGCGGCCGGGCCGGAGTCATCTCCGGTGTCGTCATGTGGGCGTACACACTGATGCTCGCGGTCACCTCGACCATCGCCTACGCCACCATCTTCGACGTCCTGTTCGACGTGGACCGGACCGTCGCGATCATCCTGGGCGGCACCATCGTCGTCGCGTACTCGACACTCGGCGGCATGTGGTCGATCACGATCACCGACATGGTGCAGTTCGTCGTGAAGACGATCGGTGTCCTTCTCCTCCTCCTGCCGATCGCCGTCGTCAAGGCCGGCGGCTTCAGCGAGATGAAGGCGAAGCTGCCCACGGAGTACTTCGACCCGCTGGGCATCGGCGGCGAGACGATCTTCACGTACGTCCTGATCTACACCTTCGGCATGCTGATCGGCCAGGACATCTGGCAGCGCGTGTTCACCGCCCGCAGCGACCGCACGGCACGCTGGGGCGGCACCGTCGCCGGCACGTACTGCCTGGTGTACGCGCTCGCCGGTGCCGTCATCGGCACCGCCGCCAAGGTGATGTACCCGAAGCTGCCCAGCGCCGACGCGGCGTTCGCGACGATCGTGAAGGACGAACTGCCGGTCGGTGTACGAGGACTGGTGCTGGCCGCGGCGCTCGCCGCGGTGATGTCCACCTCCTCCGGTGCGCTGATCGCCTGCGCGACCGTGGCCAACAACGACATCTGGTCGCGGCTGCGGGGCGTGGTCTCCAAGGACGGCGAGGAGCGGGACGAGGTGAAGGGCAACCGGGCCTTCATCCTCATCATGGGCGTCGCCGTCATCGTGATCGCCATCGCGCTCAACAACGTCGTCGAGGCACTGACCGTCGCCTACAACCTGCTGGTCGGCGGGCTGCTGGTGCCGATCCTCGGCGGTCTGCTCTGGCGCCGGGGCACGGCGCCGGGCGCGCTGGCCGCCGTGGCAGTCGGCGGTGCGTCGGTGATCGGGCTGATGGCGGGCTACGGAATCCTCGCCAACGAGCCGGTCTACTACGGACTGATCGCCTCGCTCGCGGTGTACGTCATCGTCTCGCTGGCGACGAAGCCGACCGACGCGGCCGTACTGACGGCCTGGCGCGAGAGGCTCGCCGGACGGGGCGCCGACGATCCGGCCACCCCGGACCCGGTCACCGTCTGACCGTCCGGGCCCGACCCCGCCGAATCGTGGTCCGACCGCCGTCCGGACCACGATTCGGCCCCTGACAGACTGAATACCGTATGAACGCCCACAAGGCGTGCATGGCTGAACGAAAGGCACCCGCACCCATGAGCAGCAACGAAACGCCGCGCGGCCCCGTCGACTCCTCCCGCGTCCCGCGGTACGCCGGACCCGCGACGTTCGCCCGGCTGCCGCGGCTCGACGAGGTCGGCACCGCCGACGTCGCCGTCGTCGGCGTGCCTTTCGACACCGGTGTCTCCTACCGCCCCGGCGCCCGCTTCGGCGGCAACGCGATCCGGGAGGCCTCACGCCTCCTGCGCCCCTACAACCCGGCGCAGGACGCCTCTCCCTTCGCCCTCGCCCAGGTCGCCGACGCGGGTGACATCGCGGCGAACCCCTTCGACATCAACCAGGCCGTCGAGACCATCGAGGCCGCCGCCGACGACCTGCTCGGCACCGGCGCCCGGCTCATGACGCTCGGCGGCGACCACACGATCGCGCTGCCCCTGCTGCGTTCCGTCGCCAAGAAGCACGGCCCCGTCGCCCTGCTCCACTTCGACGCCCACCTGGACACCTGGGACACCTACTTCGGCGCCGAATACACCCACGGCACCCCGTTCCGCCGCGCCGTCGAGGAGGGCATCCTCGACACGGAGGCGCTGTCCCACGTCGGCACCCGCGGCCCGCTCTACGGCAAGCAGGACCTCACCGACGACGCCAAGATGGGCTTCGGCATCGTCACCTCCGCCGACGTGATGCGGCGCGGCGTCGACGAGATCACCGACCAGCTGCGCCAGCGCATCGGCGACCGGCCGCTCTACATCTCCATCGACATCGACGTGCTCGACCCGGCGCACGCCCCCGGCACCGGGACCCCCGAGGCCGGCGGCCTCACCTCGCGAGAGCTCCTGGAGATCGTGCGCGGGCTCTCCTCCTGCCACCTCGTCTCGGCAGACCTCGTCGAGGTCGCCCCGGCGTACGACCACGCGGAGATCACGTCCGTCGCCGCCTCGCACACGGCGTACGAGCTGACGACGATCATGTCCCGCCAGATCGCGGAGGGCCGCACCAAGTGAGCCACGACCACGACGACCGGCCGCAGCTCACCGCCGCACAGGCCGAGGCGGCGCTGAACCCGCCGCCCGGCCGCAACGGCGGCGACCTGGTCGTCGAGACCCTTCAGGGCCTCGGCGCCACCACCGTCTTCGGGCTGCCCGGCCAGCACGCGCTCGGCATGTTCGACGCGCTGCGCCGCTCCTCGCTCTCGTACGTCGGACTGCGCGTCGAGAACAACGCGGGCTTCGCCGCGGACGCCTACGGCCGGATCACCGGTGAGGTGGCGCCCCTGCTCCTCTCCACCGGTCCGGGCGCCCTGACCTCCCTGGCCGCGCTCCAGGAGGCGGCGGCCGCATCGGCACCCGTGCTGGCGATCTCCAGCCAGATCCCCACCGCCGGGCTCGGCGGCGGACGCCACGGCTATCTGCACGAGCTCCGCGACCAGCAGGCGTCCTTCCGGGGCGTCGTGAAGTCCGTGCACACCGTGCGCACGGCTTCACAGGTCCCGTCCGCGATCGCCGCCGCCTGGGAGTCCGCGCTGACCGCCCCGCACGGCCCGGTCTGGGTGGAGATCCCGCAGGACGTGCTGCTCGCCGAGACGGTCCTGCCCGTCGTCAGCGCCCTCGACGCCACCCCGCGTGAGCTGTACCCGCGCCCCGAGCTGACCCTCGCGGCCGCCCACCTCCTGTCGAACGCCGAGCGTCCGGCGATCATCGCGGGCGGCGGAGTCGTACGCTCCGACGCGGCCGGCAAGCTGCGCGCGCTCGCGGAGAAGATCAGCGCCCCGGTCGTCACCACCTTCGGCGGCAAGGGCGCCTTCCCCTGGGAACACCCGCTGTCGCTCCAGTCCTGGCTCGAGGACCGCTACACCACGGACTTCCTGGAGTCCGCGGACGTACTGCTGGTCGTCGGCTCCGGACTCGGTGAGCTCTCCTCGAACTACCACACGTTCGCCCCGCGCGGCCGGGTCATCCAGATCGAGGCCGACGCCGGGAAGCTGGAGTCCAACCACCCCGCGCTCGGCATCCACTCCGACGCCCGCGAGGCCCTCGACGACCTCCTGGACGCCGTGGAGACCCGCGAGGACGAGGGCGCTGCGGACCGCGTCCGTACGGTGCTGGGGAAGGTCCACGACCGGATCGCGGCCCAGGACCTCACCCTGGAGCAGCAGGTGCTGGCCTCGGTCCGCGAGGCGCTGCCCGACACCTCGCCCAGCTTCTGGGACATGACGATCCTGGCCTACTGGGCCTGGTCCGCCTTCGACGCCCGCCACCCCAACACGATGCACTCGGCGCAGGGCGCGGGCGGTCTCGGCTACGGCTTCCCGGCCGCGATCGGCGCAGCGGCGGCCGACCGTACGAAGCCGGTGCTCGCGGTCTCCGGCGACGGCGGCGCGATGTACTCGATCGCCGAGCTCGCCACCGCCCGGCAGTACGACCTGCCCGTCACCTGGCTGATCGTCGACGACGGCGGCTACGGCATCCTGCGGGAGTACATGACGGGTGCCTTCGGCGAGGCCACGGCGACCGAGCTCTCCCGCCCGGACTTCGTCGCCCTCGCCGAGTCCTTCGGCGTCCCCGCGGTCCGTACGACCCCGGGATCCCTGGCCGCCGACCTCGGCAAGGCCCTCGCGGCCCCCGGTCCGTCGGTGGTGGTGCTCCCCGCACTGCTGAAGATGTTCGAGCCGACGCACCTCTGAGC
>NZ_JBHWZS010000012.1:0-65073 GCF_042728155.1 Streptomyces sp. NPDC060209 | reverse complement strand
GCCCCGGGCGTCACGGGCAGCCCAGGAATCAACAGGCGACATCCGGCACCTCCGGTGGCAGGATCAGCGCAACTCACTGACGAGGTCAGTTCGTTGACCAACCGCACTTTGGAGATGTCGTGTCCGATCGTTCCGTGCTGCCCTTTCTAGCCACCGCGACCGCCACCGCCACCGCCATTGCCGTACTCATGGGCTGCACAAGCACCAAGCCCTCGGCATCAGACGGCACAGAACTGGAGTTGGTGAACTCCGGCAAGCTCACGACCTGCACACATCTGCCGTATGAACCCTTCCAGATACGCAAGGGCAACGCCATCGTCGGCTTCGACGTGGACCTCGTCGATCTGGTCGCCAAGAAACTCGAAGTCACCCAGGAGATCGTGGACACGCCCTTCGAGGGCATCCAGAGCGGCGAGGACCTCAACGCCGGCAAATGCGACCTGGCCGCGGCGGGCATGACGATCACGCCGGTGCGTGCGAAGAACCTGGACTTCTCTGCCGCCTACTTCGACGCCACACAGGCCCTGGTCGCCAAGAAGGGCTCCTCCTTCACCTCGCTGGCGAGCCTCAAGGGAAGGAAGCTCGGAGTCCAGCAGGGCACCACGGGAGAGACGTACGCGCAGAAGAACGCCCCGGGGGTGACGACCGTGCAGTTCGAGGATCTTGCTCTGCTGCTCACAGCCGTGAAGACCGGGCAGGTCGACGCCGCGGTGAACGACAACGGCGTGCTCTTCGAATATGTGCGGAAGAACCCGGACACCCAGGTCACCGCTGAATTCGATACGGGCGAGCAATACGGCATCGGGGTGCGTGCCGGAAATGATGCGTTGCGCAAGGAGATCGACGACGTCATCAGCAAGGCCAAAGCCGACGGAAGTTATGACCGCATCTACAAGAAGTGGTTCCCCGCCGCTCCCAAGAAGTGAGGATCCACTACCGATGTCCATATCTCGCCGACAACGGACCCGCGCCATCCGGGGTGTTCAGTACGCAGTCCTCGCCGCCGTCCTGCTGGTAGTCGCCCTGGCCGCCGACTGGGGCGAGATCAGGCGGGCGTTCTTCGATGTGGGTGTGGCCAAGGCACAGTTCCCCGACATCATCACCACCGCCCTCGTCAACACCGTCATCTACACTCTGCTCGGCTTCAGTTTCGGGCTGGTCGTGGGGCTCCTCCTCGCACTGATGAGGCTGTCGCGGGTGCCTCCGTACCGCTGGCTGGCCATTGCCTATATCGAGTTCTTCCGCGGAGTTCCCGCCCTGCTGGTCTTCATCGCCCTCGGATTCGGCGTCCCGCTCGCCTTTCAGGTGGCGCTCAACCAGTATGTGACGGTGATGCTGGCGCTGGGTCTCGTCGGCGCCGCCTACATGGCGGAGACGATACGGGCCGGAATCCAGGCGGTCCCCAAGGGGCAGATGGAGGCAGCGCGTTCGCTCGGAATGTCGCAGGGCAGGGCCATGGTCTCCATCATCATTCCGCAGGCCCTGCGCATCGTTCTGCCACCGCTCACCAATGAACTGATCCTGCTGACCAAGGACTCGTCCCTCGTGTATTTGCTGGGCCTGTCACTCGCCCAGTACGAGTTGGCCAAGTTCGGCCGGGATGCCCTGAACCAGAACCGCAGCCTGACCCCGATCCTTATCGCCGGACTCTGCTATCTGATCATTACCCTGCCGCTCGGCCATCTGGTCCGGCGGCTCGAAGCGCGTACGGCGAAGGCGAGGTGACCGCGATGAAGGTGGTACCTATGGCGGACGGTGCGGCGTCGGTGACCACACCGGCGATCGAAGTACGGGGCCTGCACAAGTCGTTCGGCGCGCTGGAAGTGCTCGCGGGCATCGACTTCACGGTCGCCCGGGGTGAGGTGGTCTGCATCATCGGCCCGTCGGGCTCGGGCAAGTCCACGCTCCTGCGCTGCGTGAACCTGCTGGAGGAGCCGACCTCGGGAACGGTCATGGTGGCGGGTACCGAAGTCACCGACCCGGATGTGGACATCGACAAGGTGCGGCGGCGGATCGGCATGGTCTTCCAGTCGTTCAACCTCTTCCCGCACCTCACGGTGCTGGAAAACCTGACGCTCCCGCAGCGACGAGTGCTCGGGCGCGACAAGGCCCAGGCGGCACGGATCGCCCGCGAACGGCTGGCCCGCGTGGGCCTGACCGACAAGGAGTCCGCCTACCCGGCGCAGCTGTCCGGCGGTCAGCAGCAGCGGGTGGCCATCGCGCGGGCGCTGGCCATGGACCCGGAACTGATGCTCTTCGACGAGCCCACCTCCGCCCTCGACCCGGAACTGGTGGGGGACGTCCTCGCCGTGATGCGCTCACTGGCCGACGAGGGAATGACAATGCTCGTCGTCACCCATGAGATGAGTTTCGCCGAAGAGGTGGCGGACCGCGTCGTCTTCATGGACGGCGGGGTCATCGTCGAGGAGGGCACCCCGGCGCGGGTGATCGGTGCGCCGAGTCACGTCCGTACCCGGTCCTTCCTCGCGCGCTTGCTGGCCCCGGCCACCGCAGGCCTGAGCGAGGATCCGGCCGCGGATGCCGGCGGGGCGGGGAAACGGTCCGGCCAGCTCTAGAACCGGCTGCCGGGGAGGGCAGGCAACGGGATCCCTGTCCTCCCCAGGCTTTGCGAACCTCATCTCGATCGCCGCTCCTGGGACGACCTCAATCGCCCGCCGGGCCTCGTCATCACCCCGCACCCCGCACCCACAACAAGAGGATCAGGGGCTGCGGGCGGAGCACAAGCGAGGCCAGTGACGTTCACGGGACGCCCGCCACCCGACGGCCGGGCTGTCCCCCGATCCGGTATGTGGATCGTCCCTGCACTCCAGGGCTGAGGTGCATTCCGTCCGCGGCTTGGGCCGCCCGGATGGTCGACCAACCGGGCCACGCACACGATGACGGCCAACCAAGGCCAATGCCTTCGCACCGGCGACATCGCGGTGGACACCCCTTCATGACAGACATCTGGGCACGACGCTGACTAAAGAGATGGAACCTTGCCATGCCAGGCTTCGAAGTCACACCGATAGGCAAAGTCCGGAACAACCGGACGGACGTCCAGCACACGGACAACTGGGGTGCCGTCCGCAGCACGATCACGATCGACGAGCGCTTCGGCGAGGCGTGCCTCCAGGGGCTGGAGGGCTTCTCCCACGTGGAGATCCTCTTCATCTTCGACCAGTTCCCGGAACACGACGACTTCCGGGAACCCCGCCCCTACCGCGGCCGCTCCGACCTCCCGCCCGTTGGCGTCTTCGCCGGCCGCGGCCCCCGCAGACCGAATCGCATCGGCGTGACGTGCTGCGCCATCGAATCCGTCCACGGCCGCGAACTGACGGTGGTGGGCCTCGACGCGGTTTCGGGCACCCCGGTCATTGACCTCAAGCCGACGATGGCGGAGTTCCGCGCGGTGAACATCAAGCAGCCGGAATGGGTCAGCCGCCTGATGTCGGAGTACTTCCAGCCGTAGACGGCCCACCGCCAGCCCGCCCGCGCTCATCGCCTGACCCTGTGACTTCTCCCCGCCGTGAATGGCGAAGAGAAGTCGCAGGAGAAGGTGTTCAGAACGTCGCCTCGACCGATGGGGCCAGAACCCCAGAACGGGGATCACGCATAATCTTGTCGCCGCCAAGGTGGTCCGGCCGAGTGCGCGGCCGTCCGCCCTACAAACACGATCCGGTCCGGGATCCGTAGGTTGTGACAGCCCCACGGATGTGTCTCGAGATGCGGTGGCAGGAGGGCCTCGAACTGGACCCACAAGGGCTCGATCGCCCGTGCTTCGACGGCGGGAACCGGTACTCCGTTTTCAGATGTAGAGATGTAGGAGTCCCACGTCGAAACGGATCCCGGTGCCCGCGTCACATCAGCCTGACGCCCCTACCCACGAAATCTCTTACCAATTGACCAAACCCAGGAGCAGCCGGTGGGCGTCAGCTGCTTCGGTGCCCACGGGCACGTTCCGCTGCGCGTGGCCCTGCTGCCGGCCGTGGTAGCGGGCATCCTGCTCACCGCGCCGGCGGGCAGCGCGCAGATCATGCAGTTGCGCGCGACCGCCCGCAAGCACCGCCGGGCCCACCACAAGGCTGTGAAGGCCGAGGCCAGGGACTCGTCGAAGGCCCGGCGGCAGCCCGGACTACCGGGAGCCCGCCACAGGGTGCGGCTTGTAGAAGGACTCCTCCAGGTAGGCGGCCGCGTGCGGCTGGTAGGGCTCCTCCCAGTAGGCGGCCTCGTCTTCGTCCAGTTCGACGTCCACCGCCGCGACCGCGTCGGCCAGCTGGGCCGGCTTGGTGACCCCGACGATGGGCGAGGTCACCGCCGGGTTGCGCATGACCCAGGCCAGGGCGACCTGGGCCGGGGACAGACCCCGCTTGCCCTCGATCTCGTGGACGCGCTCGGCCACTGCCTGGTCCTCGTCGCGGTAGAGGATCTTGCCGCCCGGGTCGGTCTCGGCACGCGCCGTGGCGGTGTCCCGGGCCCGCGTCAGCCTGCCCCGCGCCAGCGGGCTCCACGGGATCACGCCGATGCCCTGGTCGGCGCAGAGCGGGAGCATCTCCCGCTCTGCTTCTCGGTGGATGAGGTTGTAGTGGTCCTGCATAGACACGAACCGGGTCCAGCCGTTCAGGTCAGCCAGGTACAGGGCCTTGGCGAACTGCCAGGCGTGCATGGAAGAGGCTCCGATGTAGCGAACCTTCCCGGACTTGACCGCGTCGTGCAGCGCCTCGAGGGTTTCCTCGATCGGGGTGTCGTAGTCCCAGCGGTGGATCTGGTACAGGTCGATGTAGTCGGTCCCCAGTCGCTTCAGGGAGGCGTCGAGCTCGGCGAAGATCGACTTGCGGGACAGCCCGGCGCCGTTCGGGCCGGGGCGCATCCGCATCCAGACCTTGGTGGAGAGAACGACCTCCTCGCGCCGGGTGAAGTCCTTGACCGCCTGGCCGACGATCTCCTCGCTGCTTCCGGCGCTGTACCCATTGGCCGTGTCGAGGAAGTTGACGCCGCCCTCGAGGGCCTGCTTGATGATGCCCCGGCTGGCGTCCGCGCCCAGCGACCAGGACTCGCCGCCCCGGTCCGGCTCGCCGAAGCTCATGCAGCCGAGGGTGATGGCGGAGACTTCCAGTCCGGTCGTTCCGAGTCTGATGTATCGCATGCGTCCGAACCTAGGATTTGGAGTGCGCTTCAACGCAAATTCGGAGGCGTGGGGCATGCGCGCCCTGTCAGGTTTCGACCGTTTCGGCCAGACGTACCAGTGGGGCACTACTCACCCGCCCGGACAGCGCCCCGATCCACGTGATCCTGGACAACCTGCCCGCCCACAAGGGCGCCCCTCAGGCGCTGGGCGAGCAAAAGCCGGAGCATGCCCGCATCCGCCAGCGAGGAGGGCCTCCGCCGGGGCGGCAGACCTCTACCGACCGCGGCCTGACCGCTCAACCCGGCACCGCTAGGAGTTGGCGGCCTTTGCCAGGACGCGGGCGAGCTCGTGGGGGCGGGTGGCCATCGGCCAGTGGCCCGAGTCGAGGTCCACGTACACAAGGTGGGTTGCGCAGGCGAGCTCAGGACTCTCACCGGCGGCAATCCACTCCTCGGCCTGGGTGGGAGTGAACTCGGGGCAGACAACCACAACGGGGACGTCGAAGCGGCGCTCGTTGGTCAGGCGTACGACTCCCCTGGCGACCGCCTCGGGGACAGGAATGGCGGCGGACGCGACGCGGTCCCGGGTCTGCTGGTCCAGGTCGGCGGTGTCCGCGCCCTCGAAGTGATCCCATCCCGGGAAGGGCATGGCGCCGTCCTCGATCGCGAAGTGATCGGCGTAGGCCCGCCCGTCGGCGGCGGGGAAGCCGCCGATCAGGGCGACCTTGGCCACCTTCTCCGGTCGTGCGTCGGCGGCCAGCCAGGCCAGGGTTGATGCTGCGGAGTGCCCTACCACCAGGGGCTTTCCGGGCACCGCGTCAACCGCGGCAAGCACTGCTGCTAGCTGGTCGTCGAGCGTCGCGGAGGCGACGCCGTCGCCCTGGCCCGGGAGGGTGAGCGGCACGGGATGGTGGCCGAGCGCGGTGAGTTCGGGCACGACGTCGTCCCATGCGGATCCGTCGAGCCACAAGCCGGCGATGAGCAGGATGTCCACGGTGGTTCTCCCGGAGAGGAGTCGGATCTGGTTGCCCGCACGCTACCGGGAGGCTCTGACACCGGGCTCCGGTCAGAGTGCGATCTTTGAGAAGGGCGGCTCGACCCAACCCAATTCGGCGAACCTACGCAGTCGCGGCACCAGCCGGAGGCAGGCCTCTTGATCCACCGTCTGTTGCGGGTGAGGTGTCGCGTCATGTGGTGATGAGTGCCCGGTTCAGGTGGGCTTCGGAGTGCTGGGGAAACCGTTCGCAGTCGGTGCGTTGCGGCGGGCGTCCACGCACCAGCCGATCGTGCGGTCTATTTTCCAACGGCGGAGAAGCACGACGAAGCCCTTGACGCCCTTCGGCCGGGAGACGATGCACAGCGTGAGCCGGAGTCGCTCGCGGGCCCAGTCAACTGGTCGACCATTGACCACGGCCAGAGCATTTCGCAGGTCAGGCCTGTTGGTACGCGTCTCCGTGCTCATTGAGGAGGACGTACGAGGGCTCCAGGGCCGCGGCCTCGCGAGCTCGGTCCAGCAGCTCGGTGAGCGGTGGCGGGGTCAGCCCGAGACGTTCGAGGAACTCGGCCCGCCGCTCGGGCAGGTCGTCCATGTCGGCCGCCTCACTGAGCTCCTCGTCTTCCTCCTGCCTCAGCGCCAGCAGCATCGCCTCGTCAACGGCGCGCCCCTGGTATTCGAGGCTCAGTGCCTGTCCCGCGCATGGCAGTGCGGCCAACAGCAGCAGTGCGTCACGGAGGTTGACGCCGATGATTCCGGCGGAGCCCTCGGAGTCGGCGAACAGCACGGGCCGGTCCTCGCCGTCGCCGGCCCCGCAGAGGAAGTACGTGCCGCCTCCGCCATCCTTGGCGATCGCTTCCAGCGGCTCCCCCGAGGCGAGGTGCACCGGCTCCACGTGGGTGATCGGCCCGTGGCGTACGACGTGTATGTCGAAGTCGAAGGGCCACTCGGCGAGCTCCGCCGCCTTCGGGTCATTGCGGAGGAGGCCGAGAAGGGAGGGCCAGGATGTCATGCGGTCAACCGTAGGGCACGGTGGTGGCAGGATCGCGGCGGGGTATCCGCCCTCCCACCACCGGCACGCGGTCTTGCCACCTCCTCAGCTCGACGACGACGCTGCGGCATCAGCTTGTCCTTCAACCTGCCGTGCGTGCGACCGCCAGCGGCAGGCAGGCGACCCAGAAGGCGGCTACTTGTGGTGCTGGGACGGGCTCATCGTCCGCAACGCGGATGCAAGTCGAAAGTCAAGGTCATCGACGGGCTCGCCGCCGCGGACGAGCGGACAGCAAGCCTTTTCCAACCTGCTGAAGGGCGCACCGCGGTCGCCGCGAGCGCGGTGCTCGATTCTTCATGCACCTTCGGTATCCAGTCGCTCCGCGGACCGGAGCAGGTTCGCGGGTTGAACTGGCCGCCAACACCTCGATGCCGATGAGGCGGCCCTGCTCGTCGAAGTCGAGGTTGATCATGCCGTCGACGTCCACCGGATCGCAGGGATACGTGCGCGCGGACTTCACGCGGGCCTGCGGTTCGGTGAGGTATACGTACGCTGCGTCCACGGTCTTGTCGTAGGTGACCCTGATGTTTGCCACGGTGAGCGGGCTCCCTTGCTGTCGTTGATGGCGGCGCTGTCCTTGCCCTACCTCCGGCCGCAGCGACCTCAGGCTGCCATGGCGAGGTGAAAGACCAGCACGGCCTTGACGATGTCGGTGATTCGGGCGGTGCTGCAACGGAGTTTGCGCCTCGGCGATGTACCGGTAGGCGGTGGCCACTCCGATCCCGAAGCCGGCCGCGAGCCGGGCGTACGTGTGCCCACAGCGCAGGTGGGCCGGCGCGAGCAGGGCCTGCCGGTCAGCAACGGGCGTTCCGGACCGGTCAGGCCCCGAACGCAGTCGAACAGTGTCGCGGCGGACGCCCACCCGGCTTCGACGAAGAGCGGTACAAGAAACGCAACATTGTCGAACGCGCAATCACCCGCCTGAAGCAGCACCGAGCCGTCGTCACTGCATATGGCAAGCGCAGCGACGTCTTCCTCGGCACCGCAACCGCCGCAGCCCTCACCATCGGGCGCCGTACTTGATCGACCGGACAAGTCTTAGAGTGAGTCCCTCGACAACTCGGCGGGGGTACGCCATGGGAATCACCGTCCAGTGGATACGGACGTCCTGGACGAAGGAGTCTCGGGGAGGGGAAGCTGCCTCACGCAGGAACGCGGCCCCGGTCAGCTTCGCTCTCCTGCCTGCCGAGACCACCACCTCCGCACACGTGATTCGCATGCATGAGCGTGACGGCTTCGAGCCCTTCCACACCCGGGAAGACCTCCGCAAAGTCGATGTCCAGCTCCGGGAAGCTGACGGACGACTGCGGGTCTTCCCCCGGGTCCAGCCCATGTTCGCACTGCCGCCCCGACCTCGACGGCCCCCGGCAGTGCGGCTCGCCCCTGGGCAGTGGGTCCGCTGGCAGCTCAACTACCGCTTCAGCAGTGCAATGGGGATCCGGGGCTGGTCGTACTGGCTGGACACGTTCAACATCGCCTACGGCCCGGTGGACCCTGATGTGTTCCTGTCCACGCCCACCGTATTCATCGACGAACAAGGACCGCTCCGGTAACCCTGTCCTGAACGTCGGCCACGGCTTCAGATGACGTTGCGTCACCGACACCGAAACCCGTTGATCGACCTCACGGAATTTGTGCCCGATCCGAGAACGGCGTCGTTTGTCGATGAGCGCGGGAGGCACCCGAGTGACGGTGCGGTCGATGTTCACGGCTTCGGGAGGCCCCGGGCCCCTGTTCCTCGCCGCTGTCGCCCAGGTGGCCCGTGGAGTGCTCGCCGAGCAAGTTGCTCGCGAAGAACAGCAACGCAGCGCCCCGTCCGGCTTCCTGGGGGCTGGGGCACAGCGCGCGGAACATCCGCATGATCCCCGACGAAAGCCGGCCGCGCCATCGCTTTCGACCGGGCGGAAGGTCAGATGTGCGTGGTACTCATCTCCCTGCCAGGGACGACCGCGGAGGCTCGTCAACCCCGTCGGCATCGGGGGGCTGGGCCGGCACGCTGCTACGCGCAACGGCGCACGCGGACTCAGGGCCCTCCGTGAACCGGCCGGCGTCCCCCTGGACCGCCTCGGGAACCGCTCCCCCGGATCCTGCGTGACCTCTTGTGTTGCCGGCTGGTGGTTTGGGGGACCGAATGAGAGCTCGGACGATGGTAAGCGTCGCGGTATCGGCCTGTGTGGCGCTGATGGCGTGCGCATGCGGTCCGGAGAAAGCGAAGGAGGACACGGACGCGAAGCCTTCGCAGTCGTCCGCGTCCACGCGAGCCGAAGAGCCGTCGGCCACGCCGTCCGCGTCCGCGCGGCCCGAAAAGCCTTCGGCCGAGCCAACCGGCGACCAGCCCGCGCCCAGGACGAAGGAGGGCGCGATCCAGCGATACGAGCAATACCTCCACGCCCTGGGCACTGAGGACATCGACACGGTCTGCGAAGTGGCCGGGCCCGCCGCGAAGAGCGCACAGGACCAGGGGCTCGGCCCGTGCACTTCGACGTACGCCATGGTGTTCCAGATGATCTCGCCCGCGCAGAAGAAGGCCCTGCAGACCGCTACGGTCGACCCGCAACGTATCGCCGTACGCACGCCCAACAAGATCGAGATGCCGGTCGAAGCGGTCAGGGCTTCCGCAACCTTCTCCGAGAGCGACCTCGGCAACTACACCCTGGAGTACCTCAAGAACGATTGGTACATCACCGACTGAACCGGTCGGTCGGCGGTGCGGTCGGAAGGAAGCGCGGCAGGGACTGCGGCCGGCGGGTAGGCCATGACGCTGCGCAGTGGAGGAACAAACGAACAGGCACGGCACGGACGCCCGCGAGCACCGCGAGATGATCACCCCATGGTCGCTGTGATCACCGCGTCGGAGTCGTCCTGGAGAGGCCCGTTCACCGGGCTTGGCCCGCGTAGCTTCTCCAAGCCGGCGACTGCGTTGCGGCGTGAGGGGGCCGCCGCCGTGCGGTGCGGACGGCCGACGCGGGCGCGAACTTGCTTGTGGGAGCGATTGTCCCGGGCCGCGTCAGCGGCGGCCGATGGGCAGATCGGACGCCGCTGCCGCTCACCTTCAGACCGGTGAGGTGACCGCCTGGCCAAGATGCCGGGCGAAGAACCGGATCGCGCTGTCGGCCTCGAACCTGGGGAAGTCGAAGTGCTTGCCCGCGTTGGCGTGCAACGTCTTCTCCTTCGAGGCGAAGGCGTCGAACAGCGCGAGGCCGGCCTCGCGCGGGATGCGCTCGTCGTCCCACTGCAGGTCGAACTCGATCGGGATGGTGATCTGCTTCGCCCTCTCGACCAGGGCATCGGGCCACATCAGGCCGATGACCGCGGCCGTGATCCTGGGCTCGACCGACACCAGCGGCACCCCGATCGCGGTGCCCAGGCCCATGCCGAAGTAGCCCACCGGCCCATCGGCGCCGATCTCCGGAAGTTCCTGGAGGGCGTCCAGGGTCGCCTGCCACTCGGGCACGGCGAGCTCCGCCAGGCGGGCGTTGTAGCGGACGACGATCGGGCCTTCCGCCTCGCCCGCCGCCTGCGCGTTGCGCAGCTCGGCGATCTCCTGCTCGTCGTGCGCGCTGCGCGGCCGGTCGCCGTGACCGGGCGCATCGATGACGGCGACATGGAAGCCGCAGCCGGTCACCAGAAGGTGGGCGCGGCCCGCCATCGCCGGATGCTTCTTGTGGTTGCCGCCGCCGTGGCCCATCAGGACCAGGGGCGCGCGATCGGCGCCGGAGGCCGGCGACCAGAGAACTCCGGGGACGTCGCCCACGGTGAAGTCGCGCTCGACCATGCCGTTCGACGACGACTCGGCGGTGAACTGCAGCGAGTACACAGGTGTTGCCTTTCGGGAGTGCCTTGTTGTCGAGGCGCTCCCGGCGACACCTACGTCAATCGCCCGACCGTGACGGAAGGGGGAGCACCCACATCGATACAGCGTTCATGGGTCTCACCTCCTCGGGCGGTGTCACGGTCAACTGCAAGCTACCAGCCCGATCATCATCCCTCCATGCCTTTTCCCACCACTGAATGGAAGGGGTCGGCGGATCGGCGCGGTGGCCCGGCACAATGGGGAGAACGTCGGAGCAGGAGCGGACGGGCGGGCCGTGCCGCCGGGAGACACGGCCTCTTCCCCCGGCCAGGAGTTCGGCCCGCTCGGCGTCCTCTGGGGCGGACACCCCCTCAAGACCGACGCGTGACCGCACCTGCCCCCTCAAGCGCAACCTTGCGCGAACGTTCCTGAGCCCAGCGGCCACACGTACGCATGGGCCTCCCCAAGTCCAGCCCCACCCAGTCCCCTCACCACCGGAGCCGTCTCCACGATGGACATGGCCATCTACCCCTGCGGTTCTCGCCGGGCCGTCACCGGATGAGGAATCCGCCTCCCATCGCACCCGCGCGCCTCGCGGCATCTTCGATGATCGTCAACCGATCCAGAATCGCGTCCCTCTGGTCCACCTCCGACCGCACAGGTGCCGACTGGCTGCGGCGTTTACGCTCCGAGCACGCAAGTCCTGCGCAGCGTCCCTCTCTCTATCAACTGCACCGGCACAGCCCGGCCAAGAGCCGACATCAGCTCCCACAGGCGAAGTCGGCGGAGGTGCGTGTAACAAGCCCGTTGGCTGGCCGCGTCCATAGGCCCCAACGGTGAATTCTCCGGCACCGGCCGCTCCGGAAGGCAACCTCACGGGCAGTGGCGGCGACTTGAGGGCGGAAGTCAGCCCACTACCAAGGGAGTCACCATGCGCAAACAACTTGCGCGTCTGGTCACCTTTCTCGCCGCCCTGGTCCTGTTGATCGTCGCGGCCGGGATGTCGGCATCCCCCGCGCAGGCCGCCGAGGAGTGGAACCCGCCCGCCAACCTGGTGCAGCCGCTGGGCGAGGTGTGGAACCACGTCGAGTCGACCTACTCGGACCTTTACGGGTTCCGCAACTACGGCTGGGACCAGGTCATGGCCAACAAGGGAAGCATCAACTACTGCGTCCGATGGGAGTCCGACGCCCCGGTCAGCGCCGCCCTGCGCGACCGGGTCCACACCGCCTTGAAGAAGCAGTTCGGCACATGGATGTCGGCCATGGTGGAGAACGGCACGGGCCACAATGCCTGGCCGTACACCACTGTGCCGGTCAACATCGTCGGCTGGGCGGTGAAGGACCGGTCGACCCTCCAGTGGACCGACGACTCAGTCGACATCTACGCCGGAAATCTCGACGCCGGCGGCGCCCCGCAGTGCGCGCCGGACTGCGGCCGCTTCTTCCACCAGGACAACGACTATGCACGCTGCCCGGGCGGTGCGGCCCGCCACTACGACCAGTCGCTGTGGCTCACAAAGGGATTCCAGGGCGGTGCCGGCGGAGACTGGGGACAGCGCGTGGGGCAGGAGTACTTCACCGGCGCGCTGGATCAGGAGAACATCCACATCTACCAGCACGAAGTCGGTCACACCTTCGGCCTCGATGACTTTTACGACTGGACACCGACCGGCCAGTGTTGCTTCCTCATGAAGGCGGGCGCTGCCACGCAGGTCACGGAGTTCGACAAGTGGATGCTCCGCGACTTCTGGCGCCACCTGAAGAGTCGCTACGGCCACTGACGATCTCATTGATGGCCGCGGTTGACCGGGCCATCCGCGGCCCCGACCTCATCTGTGCTGTGCCCCAACTCCCCCTTGCCCCGTCTCGGCAACCTTTCCGTGCCGGCAGCCACTGAACTCAGGGGATCCCACAACGAGCGTGCAGAGAAGGTCAGATGACCCATGGAGTCATGGTCAGCGGCACCAGCCGCAGGCGCCTGCTCCTCGGCACCGCGGGCGTACTCGGTGTTGGCGTCGTGGGTGCGCCCGGCGTTTGGGCGGGTGGGATCAAAAGCTGTCCTCGTACTTCACCTTCGAACATCATCGTTGGCAACCGTGTGATTGGCAGGCGCAGTTCGCGGTCGGCTGATCACCCATTCTCCGAGCCCACCCGGATCGGCACGGACGGACGCCGGGACTCGGTCGTACCGACCGTGAACCGCCCGGCGCCCGTGCGGCGTCAGTTCAGCGCGACGGGAGGCGGTGTGCCGTAGAAGGTGAGCGGCGGCCAGCCCTTGGACTGGGCCAGCGCGGACAGTGCCTGGGCCACCTCCAGGGGGGTGATGTCCTGCGCGGACGGATAACCGTTCGGCTTGTCGACGCGGACCTTGAAGCTCATGTCCATCATGAGATCGCTCTCGGCCATGCTCGCGTCGGCCCGGAACTCGGTTCCGTCCATGAATTCGACCGTCGCCGTCGCCGTCGCTTCGTCCGTCGCCGTCGCTTCGGCCGTCGCGGCGGACGCGAACACGGCCCCCGCCGCGGCCGTCCCCGAGTACCCCAGCAGCTTGCGTCTCGATATGTCCGACACGACCCCTCCTCCTGTCGATCTCCCGGGCACCCGGGAGCCAGAATCGATCGTACGTACGAAGAACCCGTTTCGAAGGGACTTCGCGGTCCTTCCCCGCACGGGTACTGGAGCCCACTGCTCCGGCCGCGAGGACGGGCCGCCTGAGTAGACGCTCCTTGAGCCTGGCCGCGGTAGAGGCGTCCGATCGCGTCCGGGTCGCCAATTTCCGCACCTGGAGCGTGCAAAAAGTGGCTGCTCGGCTTCGGGACGGGCTGTACGGACGCTCTCGAGCGGGTGCCGCAGCGCGCGAGACGTGGTGATGCCGCATAGCGTGGAATAGCCAGGGCCGCCGAGGCCGAGGATGCGCACGGGGTGGAAGCGTGTGAAGCCCGAGCTGGACTACAGGTCGTTGTTCGCAGCGACGCCGAGCCCCTATCTGGTGCTGGCATCGGATCTCGTGATCGTCGATGTCAACGTGGCGTATCTGCGGGCGACCGGCCGTGCCTGGGAGGACTTGGTCGGCCAGTACGTGTTCGATGCGTTTCCGGACAACCCGGCCGACCCGGATGCGGACTGGGTGCGGAACGTGGAGGCGTCGTTCGGGCGGGTGCTGGCTGTCGAGAAGACAGACGTGCTGGCCATGCAGAGGTACGACATTCCCGTGGCCGCGCGGCCGGGGATGTTCGAGGAGCGCTGGTGGTCGACGGTGAACACTCCCGTGTTCGACCGCGACGGGCATGTGGCGTGGATCATCCACCGGGTGGAGGACGTGACCGCGTTCGTGCGGGCCCGCCGGGCCCGCAACCGCGGGGCAAGTGAGCCGCTGACCGAGAGGGAGGAGGGGATGGAGGCCGAGCTGTATATCCGGGCCCGTGAGCTGCAGCGTCTGAATGAGGAGCTGCGGGCTGCGCATGGACGGGAGCGGGAGGTCGCGGTCACGTTGCAGGAGTCGATGCTGCACTCCCCGGATCTGGCCCGCCATGAGGATGTGGCGGTGCGGTACCTGCCTGCGATCGGCTCCTTGAACGTGTGCGGCGACTGGTACGACACCGTTGACCTGGCCGACGGACAGTTCACCGTTGCCGTCGGTGACGTAGTCGGTCACGGCCTGGAAGCCGCCACCGTGATGGGCATGCTCCGCAGCGCGCTGTCGGCGGCCAGCCGGGCGGTGACCGGGCCTGCCCAGGCCTTGGAGGTACTGGGCATGTATGCCCGCTCTGTCGAGGGCGCACTCGCGACCACCGCGGTCACCGTGCTCGTCGACGCCCGGTCGAAACTGCTCGTCTACTCCAGCGCCGGCCACCTTCCGCCGGTGCTGTTGCACAGCAACGGCACATGCGAGCTGCTCGAGAATGCCACCGATCCGCCTTTGGGTGCGCGACCGGAGCATGTGCCGCGCCCGCAGGCCAGCGCCGCCTATCGCAGCGGCGACACCCTGGTCCTGTACACCGACGGGCTGATCGAGCGTCGGGGGGAAGACATCGACACCAGCCTGGACCTACTCAAGGAATCCCTGGGCGGCATGACCGACCTTGCTCCTGACCGGCTGGCGGACAACTTGCTCGCGCGGCTCGGCGTCACCGGAGGCGGCCAGGACGACATCGCCCTGGTCGTCGTCCGCCTCTGAGAAAATCTCTGAACTGGCGTGTCTGACAGCCGTTGAAGGGCTGAGGCGATAGGCAGATGCAGTGAGTGGAGCGCGCCGGCTCCCGGCGAGGTAGGCGACCGGTGGAGCTGTACGTGAGGCAGTCTGCAGAGCCTGCAGCGGAGTGACCGGCAGGTACTCGAGGCCCCGCGGGGGTGGATCTCCTCTTGAAGGTCACGGAGGAGAGGGCTGTGTGGCGGCGCCCTCGACGAGAGGGGTGCGCCCCCGCAGGGGACCGAGCGCCTTCAGCCCGCCCATCGCGGTCACGGATGCCAGACCGGCGCCGGGGGCCTCCTCGTCGGTCCACGTGGTGGGCGCGTCGGCCCAGGCCGAGAGCACGGCCAGCTCCGCTGTCGCGCAGGTGACGCCTCCCAGCCCAAGACACGGTCGCCGATGCGCACCCCCTGCACGCCCTCACCGATCTCGTCGACCACGCCGCGCGAAGTTGCACACAGGCCAGGAGTTCTCAGTAGCGGTTGGCTGCTACGAGGGGGCCGTAGTAGCGGCCCTTGATGGGGCGGAGCGGGTCGCCGAGGAATCCGTAACGGGGATGGGACCGGCTGTACTCCTTGGCGTCATCGACGATGGTCCGCAGGTTGTGGCCCGGGGTCGAGGTCCCACATCGGCCCTTCGCGATACACAGTGCCGCTACCCCTGCCACCGCCGGGGCAGCATAGTTCGTGCCCTCCTCGACCGCGTGCGGGAATCCGGGTAGTCCCGTGGTCTCGATGCAGACGCCGGGGGCGGACACGGTGTGCCGGCGGTCCGCCGGCGAACGGGCGAAATTGCTGAACCACAGCGATGCCTGGTCGTCCGCGTGCCCGTCCAGTCCGGCGTCGAAGCCGTGGCATTTCGGGTCCGCACTGCCACCCGGCCGGCCGTCGAAGTCCGCCATGGCGGTCACCGCGATCACCTCGTCGTAAGATGCCGGGGCCGCCCCGGCGAGGTCGTACCGGAAGTTGCCCGCGGAGGCTACGAGGGTGACACCCGACTTCACTGCATTGCAGACGGCAACATGCATGGCGTCTTGATTGACCGCGCCGCAGTTTCCGTCATCGGCGTCTTGGAAGTTGAACTTTGAGAAGCTCATGTTGGCTACCGCGATGTCGTTGGTGGCGTCGTTGTCCGTGCGGGTGGAGGTGACCCAGTCGATGGCGCACAGAACAGCGGCATCTGAAGCCGGACCGCCGTCGTTCGGGAAGGCTTTGACAGCCCATACCGGGGTTCCCGGCGCGACTCCGACGACGCCGATGTTGTTGTCCTTGGCTGCGACCACGCCTGCGCGTGCCGTTCCGTGACCGACGACATCGTTGAGGCTGTCCCCTGGCATTACCGGGGCGCCGGTGAGGCAGTCCGTGCCTCCCTTGACATTCAGGTCTGGCTGATCCCCGGCAATGCCTGAGTCAATGATCGCGACATTGACATTGACCGAGCGTCGGCCGTCGCCAGAACGCGTCGACGACCGGTCGGCGTTGATGCGATCCGCCCAGTCGGGCAGACACTGCCCGTCGCCCTGCAACTCCTTGCACGGCGCTGGCTCCCGGCCTGACGACGGGGAGGAGCGGTAGGTACCTTCCCTGGTCACAAAGCGCACCGATGAATCGTTCTCCAGGGCTGCGGCCTGCGCCGGCGTCATCATGGCCGCGTACCCCTTCAGAGCGTGCACGAAAACGGCCTGACGGGCGCCGCCGTACTGCTTCGTATTCTTGGCGGAGACGGCCTCAGGATCAACCACCGAGTCCTTCAGCACGACCACATACGGCTGCTCGTGGGAATCTGCCGCGGTGGAAGCAGACGTGCCTGCGACGCCCAGCACCACCAAGACCGACGTGGCCAGGGCGGCCGTGCGGCTGAGACGATTCACAACTACTCCTATCCGGGGCGGAGCCGCGCTCCGTCTACTTCGAATGCAGCTGTTGCCATACCCACCACACCTCGGTCGGTGGGCTGTTCGCGCGGCGGAATTCCATTCCTGACTCATGCTGATATGCCGGGCGACCTGTCGTCGTGTGGCTGAGAATCCCCTGACCCACAAGTCGTTTGAGTTTCAGTCAACTGACGGAGTCACTGGCCATGCCGCCTGCTTGAGGGGTGCTTCCCGGCCGCGGCCAGCCGTCGAGTTCGTTGAGTATGAGGCGGGAGGGGGGTAGCTGGTCCCTGATCGACGTGGAGAGCTGCGTACTAATAGCGGTTGGCTGCTACGAGGGGGCCGTAGTAGCGGCCCTTGATGGGGCGGAGCGGGTCACCGAGGAATCCGTAACGGGGATGGGACCGGCTGTACTTCTTGGCGTCATTGACGATGGTCCGCAGGTTGTGGCCCGGGGTGGAGGCCCCACATCGGCCCTTCGCGATACACAGTGCCGTTACTCCTGCCACGCCCGGGGAGGCGAAACTCGTGCCGTCGACGAGAGTGTGATGGGAGACGCCCTGAGGATCTGTGGTCTCCACGCAGACCCCTGGGGCGGCCACGGTGTGCCGGCGGTCCGCCGGTGAGCGGGCGAAGTTACTGAATTCCAGCGTGGCTTGATCATCCGTGTTGCCGTAAAAGCCGTAGTCGGTGCCGTAGCAGTCCGGGGCCGCCTTGCCTCCCGGCTGCCCGTCGAAGTCCTCCATGGCGGTAGCGGTGATCACCTCGTCGTACGCCGCAGGGCCCTGCCTGGCAAGGTCGAAATGCTCATTGCCCGCGGAGGCCACGAGAGTGACACCTGCGCGCACGGCATTGCAGACGGCAACGTGCACGGGGTCCTCGTTTACTGTGCCGCAGTTCCCGTCGTCGGCGCCCTGTGGAGTGTCTTCCCCTCCGAAGCTCATGTTGGCTACGGCGATGTCGTTGTCGGGGTCGTCGTCGGTACGGGTCGAGGTGACCCAATCGATGGCGCACAGCACCGCAGCGTCCGAAGCCGGACCGCCATCATCGGGAAAGGGCTTCACGGCCCACAGCGCGACACCTGGCGCGACTCCCACGATGCCGATTTTGTTGTCCTTGGCTCCCACCACCCCAGCAACCTCCGTGCCATGCCCATTGGGGTCGTTGAGGCTGCTCCCGGGGATGACCGGGGTGCCGGTGAGGCAGTCTGCGCCTCCCTTGACATTCAGGTCTGCTTCATTTCCGGCGATGCCGCTATCGATGACCGCGACATTGACCTTCACCGAACCCCGGCCGTCGCCAGAACGCGTCGACGACCGCTCGGCATTGATGCGATCCGCCCAGTCGGGCAGACACTGCCCGTCCCCCTGCAACTCCCTGCACCGCACCGTTTTCACCGGCTTTCGGCGTGACGGCGGCGCGAGGCGGTAGGTGCGCTCCTTACTTACGAACAGCACTGACGGGTCACCGACCAGAGCCTCTGCCTGCGTCGGCGTCATTGTGGCCGCGTACCCCTTCAGAGCATGCGAGAAGACGGCTCTACGGGTGCCGCCGTACTTGCCCGTATGCTTGGCCGCCGCCGCCGCAGGATCAGCTACCGACGCCTTCAGCACCACCACATATGTGCCCTGCTCCCCGCGGCCCGCCGCATTGGAAGGGGGCGCGACCGTGAGGCCGAGCACCACCAGAACCGACGTGGCCAGAGCCGCCGAACGGCTGAGACGATTCACTTCTACTCCGATCCGGGGCGAAGCCGGGCTCCGGATTGGAATCCGGACAGCGGATGCTTGCCACCTCTGCCACGCGGCAGTCGGTACCTTCACTCCAGCAGCGGCGGTTATTGGGCGGATCGGCTCACTCGTGGCGGCCATGCGCGCCACCTGGAAGGCAAGTGGCCCCAGAGCAGGACGCGCATTCCATCGGAGGACAGAGGGCAGCCCCGAGCTCAGCCGCATCGGAACCGGTCCGCGGACTTCGCATGCGTCCAGCCGCCGGGCAAGTCCGATCGCGGGCTTGACCGTGCGCCGCTTCGGTCAGTGCCAGAGTCGGGCGCGATTGTGGGACTGCTGTGGCAGCCGCCACCGGGGAGGACTGCCGGGGTAGTCCTCGGACCACAGGTGGGCCACACACACCTGACACACCGGCAACCCGTATGGGGTCATCTACCGGAGCGACCTCACACGCCATGCCCGCGGCCGACAGCCGGTCGGTCACCTCCCGGCCGTAGGAGTCGTCACCCGTTTCGGACCGACGGGGGTGCGGTGCTGCCCGCCGACCGGACCCGGTACAACACATCCCGCTCCGCCACCTCGACCCGCCACGGCCTGGAGGACTGCGGCCTGGCCTACACACTGCAGGTCAAGGGGATCGCACCGACGTTGCTCATGGACAGGAGCGGCGGGAGCCGGTCCCACGCCTCGTCCGTCAAGTCCCCCGCGAACACCGCGCTGCGGAAAGCGAGTTCTGTCGTCTGACTGGCACGGCCTACGCTTCCGTGTCCGATGACACCGCACGGCTGGAAGGGCGACTTCCTCCACTTCACCGCACAGCGCGCACGTTCGGTGATCAAGCTCCCACCGAGCCTCTAGGTCCGTAACTGTGATGCGCACCGCCGGTGGCTCGAAGTCACGCTTGCGACCTGACCCGTGATCAGCCCGACCGAGCGATCTCTGTCGGGTCGGCCCCGCCCGGTGTCGGCAGGGCGGCGTTCACCAGCCGACCAGATCCATGGAACTTCGAGCGAGCCAGTCCGTGAACGACACGGGCTGACCCCCCAGGTGCAGAGGAAGGATCTGGTCGCAGGTGGCCCGGCCGTCGAACCACAGTGTGCCCCGGTGCGGACCGGTGACAACGAGCAGGGTCGAGAAGCCACAGCCGTTGTCCTGGATGCATACAGCGCCGGACGTTTTGCGCTCCTGGAACACCTCGTACTCGGCGTCCCACTGCTTCCAAGCCGCCTGGTAGGCGTTGGGGTCCGGGAAGTCCTCCGTCAGCGGCTCGCGCGCGTCCAGCTCGTCCTCGTGCACACGGTAGGAGTCCGGATGCGGGAAGGCAGTAGTGAGCAGGCCGTAGTTGGTGCTTGAGTCGCCATGCCACCCCCAGCCTGCCGCGGATCGGTGCAGGCGGTTCACCGCGCCGCCGGCGCTCTGCCGGAGCAAGTACTCTCGGTACTGGTCCGGGAAAACAATGCCCAGCTCCGCCTCCGCTTCGCAGATCTCCGTTTCGGACAGCGGCGGCGCCGGGCAGGCGTCCGGCCTCGGCGAGGGGCAGCCGGCCTCGTCAAAGCGCCGCCCCCGGGCCGTCTGTCGGGCTGCCGCTGTCCAATCGGTCGTCATACGGGTGAGGATAGACGCGAGCGATCCGTCGGGACACTGCCGTGACCGGCCTGGCCTGCAGTGATCCTGATGGGGCACGCGGGCCTGTGGCCCGAGGTAGCCAGGTACCCCGTTCAGTGCGGTGGCGGTGTCGGGTCCAGGGCATTGGCGACGGTGCAGCCGCCCTCTCCTGGCATCCGCTGGATCCGGGGCGGCACCCACACCTCGGTGGCGCCGGGGCCCACGCGAGCAAGAAGGCAGTCCTGCGCGTCGAAGCCGTTGCCCTTTACCGACAGGAGAACGCCGACCCGGCCGCCGTCCGCCTTCACCTCGGTACGGATCGCCGGATGTAGATCCAGGGCGGCGAGCGTACGGCGCACCTCGGCCTCGTCCACCCGGCCTCCCTCCGGCACCCGGGGAAGGTTCGCGCGGAGCTCCTCATACGGAAGCGGTGGCGGCTCGGGTGGCGGGGCGAAGGTCAGCGGAGGGCCATCCGGGCAGTCCACGTCACGGGGATCCTCACCCCACTCCGACTTGGGCGACACCCGGACCTCGAAACAGCGCCGCACGGTGACCTCCTTGGGGTCGAGCCATCCGCTGTACGCCGAGCCGGACGTGCGGACGACCACGTCGATGCCGTCCCCGTCGTGTGTCGAGGTACCCGTCACCCGCAGTACCTCCACCCCGTCGATGCCGGAGGCGGAGCGCCCGATCTCCTCCGCCGTGCGTGGACGCTGGCCGTAGAGCCGCTCCCCCGCCTTCCCGGCCACCTCCCGTGCGGCGTCCGTCGCCTCGCCCTCGGAGGACTGCACCACCCCGCAGCCGGCGGTGAACAGCAACAGCGGTGCGAGCAGCAGCAGTCGGCGCATGTCTCCACCCTTCCGGCGCCGCGCACGGCGGGCAACCCGCTCGCGTACTCAGACCGGCATAGGTGATCATACTCAGCCGATGTGGCGATCGGGGGTGGGCGCAAGCCAGGAGGCTCAACCGCGGGCGTATACCTCGATCTTGATCCTCATCCGGGGGTCGGCGAGACCGCGAACCATCATCGTGACGGCGGCCTCTCGTCGCCGAAGCGGCCGTGGAGCGGCGGGCAGCACTGGCACATCAACCCAATCGCGGTGCCCAAACTCCGCATGTTCGGGAGAGCCTGGCTTCCAGCTCCTCCGGGAACGCGTACTTCCCGCTGCGTGAACGCGCGCTCAGGCAAATGCCGTTGGAGCGGTCGGGGGGGGGGCGAGAAGCTGGTGCCATGAACACAAGAGAGGGCGAAGTGCCACTGTCTGGCGGCCGGATCACTCCGGGGGTCGTACGCGTTGACGACACCGTGCGCCGACCCGTCACAGCTGGATCATCCTTCGTCGCCGAATTGCTGAATCACCTGCAACAACGCGGGTTCACGGGCGCGCCAAGGTATCTCGGACTCGACAGCACAGGCCGCGACACTTTCACCTACGTGCCCGGCCGAGTGCCAGCCAGATTCCAACTCTGGAAAGACGATCAGGTTGCGGCTGCCGGCGCTCTTCTGCGCTCGTTGCATGAGGCCACGCGGAGCAGTCGCCTTACCGGAACCTCTCCGGTCGTCTGCCATCACGACCCTGGCCCGAACAACGTCGTCTTCCAGCAGGATCACCCGATGGCCTTCATCGACTTCGACACCGCAGCCCCCGGCGACCCTCTGGAAGATCTTGGATACATGGCCTGGACCTGGTGCATCTCATCCAGGTCTCAAGCCCCACCTCCCAGCGCACAGGCAGACCAGGTACGAGTTCTCGCCGATTCGTATGGGTTGGAGACCTCCGAGCGCGGCAACCTCGTCGACGCCATCCTGGACCGCCAGAACCGCAACGCCCTCTGGTGGCACCAGCAACTCGACACCCCGGAGCCACGCGTAGCTGACAGCGAGCAGATCCTCGCAAGAATCGACTGGTCCCGGCGTGAACACGACCACACAGCCATCAATCGCGCTGTCTTCATGAACGCTCTACGCTGACCAAGATCGATGTCGGCTCTGTTGCGGCGCCCGCAGGAAATTGCGGGTCAGGGCCTCGCTCCGGAGGGCCGAGGCCCACTTGCCCTCGTCCACCGCCCGCGAGCCCGCACATGGACCTGTGCGCTGCCGGCCCGCCTGCATCGGTCCCGCACGCCGGCTCAGTGGAGGCCGAGGCCGGTGTCGGGCCGGCAAGTGGGTGGATGCGTCAACCCGTTGGCAGGGACGGCAAGGCCCTGCTCCCGGGTGCTCGGGTCAGCCGTTGATGATCTCGGTGAATCGCTGGGTGTTGATGTTTCCTCCGGAGGCGATGATGCCGATCCGCCGGGGGTAGTTGTCGATGTGTCCGGCGAGGAGCGCGGCCAGGGCGGTTGCGCCACTGGGTTCGAGGACGATCTTGAGACGTTCGAAGGCGAAGCGCATGGCGGCTCGGATTTCGTCGTCGCTGACGAGGGCGATGTGGTCGACGAGCTGCTGGTTGATGGCGAAGGTGATCTCGCCGGGGGTTGGCAGGGCCTGGCCGTCGGCGAGTGTCCGTGGCACCGGGATGGTGATGCGTTCCCCGGCTTCGAGGGAGCGTTTGGTGTCGTCGCCGTTGTCGGGTTCGACACCGACAACGCGGATGCCTGGATGCAGGGCCTTGGCGGTGATGGCGGTGCCGGCCATGAGGCCTCCGCCGCCGACGGGTGCGATGAGGGCGTCGAGTTCCCCCACTTCCTCGAGAAATTCGAGGGCTGCGGTGCCCTGGCCTGCGATGACGTGAGGGTGGTCGTAGGGAGGGATGAGCGCGAGGCCGCGTTCGGCGGCGAGCGCCTCACCGAGTGCGGTGCGGTCCTGGGTGTAGCGGTCGTAGGTGACGATCTCCGCACCGTATCCGGCGGTGGCGTCCTTCTTCGACTGAGGGGCGTCCTCGGGCATCAGGATGACGGCGCTGGTGCCCAGTTCGCGGGCGGCCAGTGCGGTGGCCTGGGCGTGGTTGCCGGAGGAGTAGGCGGCGATGCCTTTGCTGAGTTGTTCGGGGGACAGTTGCGCGGCGGCGTTGTAGGCGCCGCGGAATTTGAAGGCGCCGACGCGCTGGAAGTTTTCGCATTTGATGAACACTTCAGCGCCGACGTAGGCGTTGAGGGTGCGGGAGGTCAGGACGGGGGTGGCGTGGGCGATGCCCTTGAGGCGTGCGGCGGCTGCGCGGACGTCGTCGAAGGTCACGGGCAGAGCGGCGGTCATGGAGTGTCCTTGTGTGGGTCGGGTGAGGCGGGTGCGGGCGTTCTTGTCGGCTGGTCACCAGCCGGTGATACATGCTCGGTTGACCTGGTTGGCGGGTGCGGAGTGCGTGGCCCGGGCGCTGTCGATGACGTGGTAGCCGCCGTGCCGGGCCGCGGTCGCGCAGGCGTGGTTGGGGAGGATGCGCAGGCAGGTGCCGACAGGCAGATCGGGTAAGAGGGCGCCGTCGCGGGCGGTGAGCGTGCCGTGTTCCTGGCTGGCGGCGCTCATGACCGGGTTCGGGATCGGGCCCGGCCGGATCGAGGACGAGTCCGTAGCCCCGGTCCTGGGTCTGGTTGGCGGTGCCGCGGTCGCGCGACATGGCCATCCAGCCGCCGTCGGTGATGATCCAGCCTTGCTCAGGGCGGTGCCCGATGACAGTGACGACGACCGACAGGGCGAGGTCGTCGACGTGACGGACCCCGAGGCCGGCCATGACGAGGTCGAAGAAAATGTAGTTTCCGGCGCGGGGTTTTCGGTGACACCGGTTAGGTCTTCGGCAGCGTGGGCGGCGGGAGTCGAGCCGACGCTCACGGTCGTGATGGGCAGTTGGGCGGCGCGCAGCCTTTCGGCGGCTGCGACGGCGGTGTCGCGTTCGTTCATGGCTGCCAGCCGCTGGTCTTCGGGGGTGTAGGCGAAGTACGAACTCGCCCACATGGGCCAGGACCCCGTCGAGGCGTCCGACTTCGTGCAGGATGCGGCCGATGTCGACGAGCGTGCAGCAGCTGCAGAGCGGTTGCTTCCAGCCCGGTCGCGAACTCCGACGAGCCGCGAGCGCGTGCCACCACACCGGCAACTCAAAGTGAATGATTCCAGTGCCGCGGTTCGTCCGAACCCGCCGATCGCCACGGCGTATCCGCGGACGGTCGGCGCGGCGGCGGGCGACGACGTTGAAGTCCTCTCCCAGCTTCGGCTCAAAAGGTGAGCACGATCCGTCCACGCAGGCCGCCCGCCTCCAGCAGCCGGTGGGCATCCGTGGCTTGTTCGGGCGGCAGCGTCTTCGCGACTCGTGCCAGGACCCGACCGTCCTCGGCCAGCTGTCGGATGTGATCCAGCTTGGCGTGCTCGCGTGCGTAGCGCGGCACAAACGTCGAGTGGGTGACGATTCCGCGTTCACCGGATCCCTCCGCCCCGGCGCGGGAGGTGACTGCCCGGCCGCCGTCACGAACCGCGCGGATGGCGAGATCGAGGATGCCCGCGGTGTCGACAAGTCCGTCCGCCCCCTCCGGAACCCGGGTACGCACCCGGTCGGGGTACTCCTCGCCGCGGAGCAGCACGATGTCGGCTCCCAGGTCCTTCACGAGCTGTTCGTCGTTCGGGGCCGCGTCGGCGATCACCCGGTAGCCGTCGGCCTTGGCCAGCTGGACCACGGAGCCCCCGAGCACGCCCGCCGCGCCGGTGACCGCCACGGTGGCGCCGGGTGAGAGCTCGAGCAGGTCCAGGGCCAAGCGGGCTGCCAGGCAGTTCATCGGGAGCGTGGCGGCTTCGACATCGTTCATGCCTTCCGGGACGCGGACGACCGACTCGGCGGGGACGACCAGGTGCTCTGCGTAGGCACCGTGCGTGCCGGACACGACCGCGACGGCCATGACGTGCTCGCCCACCCTGAGGTCGATGTCGACGCCGTCGCCGATCTGGTCGACCACTCCGGCTGCGTCCATGCCGGGGACGTAGGGTGGTGCGGCGTCGGAGACGAAGGCGATCCCGCGGCGGACCATGGTGTCGATGGGGTTGACCGCGGCCGCATGTACGCGGATCCGGATCTCGCCGGGGCCGGCTTCGGGGGCCGGCAGGTCCAAAACCCGCAGCACCTCGGGTCCGCCGAACTCCGTCAGCCCTACAGCCTTCATGAAGGTCCACTCCTACAGATCTCGGGCGCACGTCTGCGTACGCTGCTTATGACGCGGCCGTAGGCGTGCGGTGCTTGTGCATATCTGTGCCTCATCCGACGCCGTGCATAACAGCACACGGTCCCGATGCAGCCACGCGTACGGCCGTTCATCCATGCAACCGCGACCGGTCACCGGGTGGGAGCCTGCGCTGTGAGGAGTGATGGCAGGGGCCCAAGGCGGGGCCGGACAGCCCTCTGCTGGGGGCGTCGAGCGCTCATCCCGGTCGTGGTGGGGGTGCCGGCGTCCTGCTCCGGGCCGCGGTGGCGGACCGACCGGCAAGCAGCTTCGGACCGTCCTCGGCGGCGCCGGCTGGGGTGCGCCGCAGACGACGACACTGATCCCGTTATCCTCCGGCAGCCGCACGCTGTCATGATCGAGTTCCAGGTCGCCGACGACCGAGGGGCTGAAGCGACCACGATGGCCGGCAGCTCTGGCATGCCGTCGATGGAACGGCTCCGCCCTGGCAGGGCGGAGCCGTTTCGCGGCGATGTGCGGTCGGATCAGGCGTGGCGGCGGTTTCCGGCAATGACCCGGTACAGGGCGAGGAGGATGAGCGAGCCGACGATGGCGGCGATCCAGGTGGAGAGGTCGAAGAAGCCGTCGATGGAGTCGATGCCGAAGATGACCTTGCCGAGCCAGCCGCCAAGCAGACCACCCGCGATGCCGATGAGCATCGTGATGATGATGCCGCCCGGGTCCTTGCCCGGCATCAGGGCCTTCGCGATGAGGCCCGCAAGCAACCCGATGATGATCCAAGCAATGATGCCCATGATGCCTCTCCTACCTGGTCGCATAAAGACTGTGTCAAGGAACCGTCTTTACCGAGCCGGTGCTTTCAAACCGCACTGGGCCTGCTCATCGTCTCCGCGCTGGAACGGGGGCTCTGCCACCGTTGCACGCCCGGCCCGTCCCCACGCTGCTGAAACGGTTCGGATCCCGATCCAGATCCGCAAGGCTGGTCACCGGCGGCTGATCACCCTGCTGCGGACGCATGCGCCGAGGTTGGTCGAGCCGCTGATCGAGGATTCGCCGCGTCGGACGAGCAGACGGTGCCTGCCTCGGGGCCCAAACGGCCGCGCTGATCGGCTCGGCTCTCGCCGCCCGTCCCTCGGCGGCTACCTACGGACCTGCTCGCGCTCGAGGAATAGGCCAGGCCTACAACGGTTGTCGCCGCCGCCCGGGGGCGCTGGGCCAGGAAGACCGCGCCGGTAATGTCGTACGGGTCGCCCGCTGTGGCCAACGCCGCGAGCACGCCCGCATCCGCAGCCAGAAGGGCATCTGCTGAAGGGACGTCCCCTCCCCTAGGCTGCCTGAGACAACCTGGTGAAGATCGCGGCCGCGTAGGAGGCCTGCTGTCTCGGCGATATCGGGTGGTCCGCAGAGGCCGCCGACGCTACCGTCCGGCGCATGACTGCCTTTCCTGAGCCCGCGGTAGAGCCGCCAGACAACTTGACCGACCCCCGCGAGCTGGTGCTCGCCTACCTCGACTACTACCGTGCCGCGCTGCTGCGCAAGCTCGACGGCATGTCCGAGGAGGACCTGCGCAGCAGCAGGCTCCCGTCCGGCTGGGCCCCGCTCGCCCTGCTCAAGCATCTCGCGTTCGTGGAACGGCGATGGTTCCGCTGGGGGTTCGCTGCCGAACAAGTGGATCCCATCTGGGGCGATGAAGACCCTGACACACGAAAATGGCAGGTCGGACCCGAGGAATCGACAGAAGAGATCCGAGCCTTCTTCCTGGACGAGTGCGCACGATCCCGCAAGATCGTGGCAGGCGCCGAACTGCAGCAACCCGCGCGCACCGGTGGCGGCTTCAACCCCCCTGACCACCACCCAGCTCTGATCTGGATCCTGTTCCACATGTTGCAGGAGTACACCCGGCACGTCGGCCAGCTCGACGTGGTCCGCGAACTCGCCGACGGTGTCACCGGCGAGTAGTGCGGCACCGGCCGGAACAGACCACGTTCTTCACCTGGATCGGGCCACACCGTCATGGGCGCCCACTCACCAACCCGGTGAACGTTCCCGGTCAGAGCACGAGCGTTCGTGGGACGTCGGCCGGGATCAGTAACCGTTGCCGGTGTTGTTCGTCGGCGTGGTGGTGATCTGCTTCCCCTCGGGGCTGATGACGTACCACTTGGCGCCGAACGCGTCGACGGCCTGCCCGTTGGTGTCGCCGGCCTTCTCGTCCTCATCGAACCGGTACAGCGGGTGGCCGTTGTAGGTCACCTGCTTCTTGCCGTCGCTGCGGGTCGTGGTCTTCAGCAGATTCGACTTGACTCCGCTGCCCGCGGTCGGTGCTGTCGCGTCGAGCAGCGGCGGCCATGCCTTGGCACAGGTGTCCGTGCAGTGGGACTTGTTCTTGGTGTCCTTGTCGAACACGTAGAGCGTCATGCCCTTCTCGTCCACGAGCGACTTGCCGTACGTGCCGTTCGTGACGGATACGGTGGCCGCCGGGGACTTGGAGGGGGCGGCGGGCACATCGGCCTGACGGCCGGTGTGCTGGACGCCCGTGTCCGTCCCACTGGCGCTGCCACTGTCGGGCCCGTTGTCGGAACAGCCGGCTGCCGCGGTCGCGATCAGCAGTGCGGATGCCAGCGTTGCGGCTGTCCTGGTGCGGCGTCTCATCGGGGACTCCTTGATCATCGGCCACCCGAGCGGGGCCGCAAGCTCCAGTGGACAGCAGGCGCCGGGGGCCGGCCACCTGGGCGGGGCCGTCCGGTGCTGCCCCCCGACGCGTAGCCGAAAGAGACAGCCGGAACTGATCGCGCCGGCATCGGGGCCGGCACCACCGCCCGGGACGGGAAGGTGAGAGTGACTTGCGCCAGCCATTCGCTCTGGCGCAGTCCCCTGCGGCTTCCCAGAGCAGTGCCGTGACACGGCTATCCCAGGAGCCGCGAAACCTGTCCTCGTCTGTAGCGAGTAGAAGGGCTGCCCGGGGCCGGTGCAGTGATGCACACGTCGGTGTTGCGCGCGTCCGCACCCCTGCCCCTCCCCGTGGCGGGAGGGTGACAACGGCTGCGCGCCCGGCCCGGCCGGCGGACAGCACCGGCCCGCTGTGGCTTCCGCCCCCCACCCCGCTCCGGAAGCCACGGCAGCAGGCCGGCAGCCACCGGGCTTTCTGGCACAACTGATCGCGCTCTGCATGAGATGCGCCCTGACTGGGTGGCCGGTCGTGGGGGTATGCGGATATCCCCTGGGCGTGGCACGGTGCCGTTCGCTCAAATCGCCGTGGTGACCGTGGTCGACGTCAAGACGCCGCCGCACCCCGGCGGACGCTCACGACACGCTCGCTCACTGTGGCCCTGACGGTGACGCCTCCCGACGTCGTCGGACCGCCTCCTTCGTGAGTGCACTCTTCGGGAAGCGGCTTCGACTGCCGTCTCACACCCCCTCGGGAGCCGTGGGCCGACTGTGCGGCAAATGAAAACCGGTTCTCTGCCGAAGTTCAGAAGAACACCGGTTCAACAGCGTTTTGGCCCCCTTGGGTGCTGTTAACGTCCCGGCGTGTGACCCACTCGCTCATATCCCCTGTCGGCGCATCTCCCCGCGCTCGGCACTGGTGGCGTGTTCTCGCCGGCCTCCTTGTCTCCGCCCTGCTCGCGTACTCCGTCGTGTCGGTGCGACTTCACGGCGACATCCGGTACGTGCTGGCGTGTCTGCGGAGCGGTGAGGCCGTCGGCATTTCGCCTTCGGAGGTGTTCACCCACCGGCCCTACTTCTACCGCTGGTTCCTCTACGGGCTGGACCAGCTGACCGTGGGGCCGATCGCGGTGCGCGAGGCGCTTCTCCGGCTGGCAGGTGTGACGCTGTGCGCCGCCTGCGGCATGGCTCTGCGGGCGGCCCTGCTCCGGAGGCTGCCGGCGCGGGAGGCGACCGTGACCGCTGTCATGGTCGCCCTGGCGCTCGCCTTCGCCCCTCGGACCGACTTCCTGCAGCCCGAATGGACGGCTGTGGTGCTCGCCGTGCTCGCCGTCGCCGCGGTACTCGCCGTCGAGCGGCCGCTGCCGGCGGCGGCCCTCGCGGCGCTGCCGCTCGGCCTCGCGGTGATGATGAAGTACTCCACCGCAGCCACCGCCGTCATGGCACTCCTCGTGGTCTTCGCCGCCGACCGGCGACGCGCGGCCCTGCTGGGGGCGGCGACCGCGGTATCAGGGACGGTCCTGCTCGCTTTCAGTCTCTGGCAGGGGTCACACGAGTGGCAGTGGATCCGCGACATGCCGCAGATCAACCAGGGGGCGCTCTCGCGCCAGGGCATCCACCCGGAAGCACTGTTCGACCGGTCCCTGGACTTCGTGGCGGACCGCGCATCACTGAGTCCGGTACTGGTCCTTCTCCCGGCGGCGTTCGCGCTGCTGCTGGTACAGGAGCGGGAGCGGCGACGGCGGGCGGAGTGGTCCGCACTCCTGGCGCTACTGCTCGCCGTGGGCCTCGGCGCGGTGGTGGTTCAGGGCAACTGGTTCGCGTACCACGCGGCTGCCCTACCGGTGGGCGGCGCCGCGCTGTGGGGCCTGGCGGTGGCCCGCTGGTCCGCGAGGTACGGGCGTCCGCCGTTCTGCTTCGCGGTGCTGAGCGTGCTGCTGGCGGTGGGGGGCATGTTCGTCTCGGAGGCGCCCCCGGAGCTGCAGCGGCCGGCCGTCGTCTGGGTCACCGCGCTGGCGTGTCTGGGGGCGGTGGTGCTCGATGTGCGGGCCGCGGAACGGGCCCCCCGGGTCCCGGCAGCCCTGGCCGTACTGATGGGGACGTGCCTGCTGGCGGTGACGGTCTGGCCTGGTGCGCCGCACCAGATGAACCGGGGGAAGGTCCAGGTCACCAACGCCGCGTACCTGCGGACCGGTGAGGCCAAGGCCCAGAGGGCCGCCGAAGTGCGGAGGCAACTCCCCGATGGCGCGCTGGTGCAGTACCTCGCCTTCGGGGACGAGGCGTACTTCGTCGGCCACGCCTCGCCCTGCCGCTACCCCATCCCGACCTTCCTGCAGCGGGTCCGCTACCTGCCCGACGTCCGATCCCTCGACTCGCACGTCGAGAACGCCCGTTGCCTGGAGGAGGACCCTCCCCGGTACGCCGTGCTGCAGCGGTCGTGGTTCCCGCTCGGGCAGATCGACCGGAGCGTCGCCGCCAGGGTGGAGAGGCTCTACGACTGCCCCGACGGGCCTCGGGAGGCACTGGTGGTGTGCCGGCTGCGGTGACGACGAAGGCGTCCCTCGCCCGGTGGCGGGCGGGGGACGCCGTGATACGCGCGTTGGGGTGGGCTGGGTCAGCAGGCCCCGATCATCTTGGTGACCCGGTGGGCCATGGCCACCGCGAAGTTCTGCCCCCGGTCGTGCGGGTAGATCTGCGCCATGGTGGCCAGTGTGACCCGGCTCATCGGCGTCGAGTGGGCAGGGATCAGGTTGCGGTAGCCGGGGGTGACGACGGGCTGCGCGAACGGCGCGCGGGAGAAGCGCCAGCCGGTGATCCACGAGCGGTCGAAGTCCGGGTTGACCCGCCGCAGCCAGGGGAGGTAGGCATCCAGCAGCTCCGCCGGGTCCGTGGTGAAGCGCCAGTCGTCACGCGGTACGTAGTTCCCGACGTAGACGATGTGCTTCCCGCCGTACTCCGACCGGTCGACCATGCGGGTGTGCTCCACGACGGCCAGGAAGGGGAATTCGGTGTCGTTGACATTGAGCCAGTAGTACGGGATGACGCTGCGGTCGAGCTCCAGCACGAAGCAGGTGGCGCCGAGATACTGATTTCGCCACACCGTGCTGTCCTCGGGCAGCCCCGCTGCCTCCGCGAAAACCGGCTGCGGCGTCGTGACGATCAACTGGTCGAAGGAGTAGGAGGAGCCGTCCTCGGTGGTGACGGTGACATGATCCGTTTCGGGCTGGCGGATGGACGCCAGCCGCTTGCCGAACTCGACCTTCCCGCCGCCCGTCGCGACCGCGTCGGCGAGCGCCGCGTACACCCTTTGGAAGCCGCCGTGCACATAACCCAGTTCGAAAGTGCGGCTGTGGACCCGGGCCCACAGCCAGGCCATCGAGATCTCGTCCGCGCGGTCACCGAACTTGCCCCGCAGCAGGGGCTCCCACACGCTGCGGGTCGCCCCATGGCCGGCCCAGCGGCGCAGCCAGGCCAGAGCGGTGCCGTCATTGAACCGCTCTCCGTCGCGTACCACCTTCAGCGCGGCGGAGGACGCGGCGAAGCGGACCGCGTCCAGCGGCGAGAAGGCGGGAAAGCGGAGCATCTCCCACGGCGTGCTGAACGGGTGCAGCCGCCCCTCCCGGAAGATCCCGGTGGTGGGTCTGTGGAAGCGCAGGTCGTCGCCGAGGCCCAGTTCCTCGATCAGCTCGATCACGGCCCGGTCGCTGCGGAAGATGTGGTGGTAATAGCGTTCCAGCGGAGTGCCGCCCACCTCGATCGAGGCCGCGAGCCCGCCCAGCTCGTCCGCGGCTTCCAGGACGGTCACGTCGTGCCCCGCCTTCACCGCGTCGTAGGCAGCGGTGAGGCCGGTCGCTCCGGCGCCGATGATGCCGAGATTCATGCGAAGCTCCACTTTCTGTTGAGCACGAACTGCATCGCGAGCACGAAGGGCAGCGAGGCGCATTTGACCAGGTTCGGGTCGGCCCCCAGTCGGCCCGCGAAGATCCACAGCAGCGCGAACGTCAGGGCCGTACCGGTCAGGCCGACCGCGTAGAAGCGCAGGAAGCGGCCGAGCAGCCGGTCGCGCCGGTGGAAGGTGAACCGGGCGTTGAGAAGGAAGTTGTTGGTGATGCCGAGAGTGGTGCTGAGGGCGTTGGCCACCTGCTCGTGGACCCCGAACCAGTTGAACAGTGCCAGGAAGGCGAGCAGGTCGAGCAGTACGCCGCTGCCGCCGACCAGTGCGTAGCTGATCAGCTGGCGTACGTCCCCACGGTCCCGCAGCCGCTGTCCCGGATCAGTCGCCGTCATGCCGGATGACCTGCCGCACGATGTACAGCGGGCGGTTCTGCGCCTCGGCGTAGGTCCGTCCTATGTAGCTGCCCAGTACCCCCAGCGACAGCATCTGGGTCCCGCCCATGAAGAGGACCACGACCATCATCAGCGTCCACCCGGAGACGGTGATGTCGGGCCGGAGGACCTTCATGCCCACCGCGTACACGATGCCCGCGAAGGACAGGCCGAGGACCATGAATCCGAGACGGGTGATCAGTTTCAGCGGGACCGTCGAGAAGCCGGTGACCCCGTCGATGGCCAGCCGGGCCATCTTCCGCAGGGGGTACTTCGTCTCCCCGGCGAAGCGTTCGTCGCGGTCGAAGCAGATCTCGGTCTGGGTGAAACCCATCGAGGCCACGATTCCCCGCACGAAGCGGCTGCGCTCGCGGAAGCGCCTCAACTCGTCCGCCACTCGCCGGTCCATCAGCCTGAAATCACCGGTGTCCAGAGGGATATCCACTTCGGCGCAGGCGCGCAGAACCCGGTAGTAGGCGTGTGCGGTGGCCCGCTTGATGACGCCGTCCCGGCGGGTCCGCCTGCGCGCGTGCACGATCTCCGCCCCGTCCACCCAGGCGTCGATGAGTTCCAGACTGACTGCTGGCGGATCCTGGAGGTCCGTGTCCATGACCACGACCGCGTCACCGTGCGCTTCGTCCAGCCCGGCGGTGATGGCCATCTGGTGACCGAAGTTGCGGGCGAAATCCACGACGCGCACCCGGCGGTCGCTCTTCACCAGGTCCTTGAGAACGGCCATGGTGCCGTCCAGGGATCCATCGTTGACGTACACCAGTTCGTACGCGTACTCGGGTCGTTCAGAGATGGCTGCCAGCAACTCCTGGTGGAACGACCGGATTCCGTCCCTCTCGTTGAAGACCGGTAGCACGTACGAAATGAGCGGCGGCCCGTCGTGGGCGTGCGTGGATGTCGGCGCGGAACGCCGGACAGCCGGAGGGGTATCGAGCATCCGGCAAAGCTATGGAGGCGCTCTGAACGCAAGGAAAACGTCCAATGTCCCCGCAAGGGTGCCCAGTTGGCCAATCAACCCTTCAAGACAATCGACAACCGGGGCGGAAGGTGCCCCGGGGCCTGGCCCGGCGTGCCGTTCGCGGTGCGTGTCGTATCCCCCGGCCCCGACCGCTCCTCCGTCGCCCGGCGGCCTGACGACCGTGAAGATTCGCCGGTCGGCCTTCAACCAGGGGTCAGGACTTCGGCACCCGCATCCCCCGGCGACACACGGCCCCTACGGGACACATTCCCGGGTTCGGTGGGGGCCGCCCCCGATATACCGGAGGCAAGCGGCCTGTGAGTCTGCCGGTATGACCTCCAAACTCGTGGGCGTGAAGAGCACCGCCCTCATCGCTCCGCTCCTGCTGGTGCTGTACGGCCTGCTGCGACTCGTCGACGGGTTGGACGGGGAGCATGGACCTGGGATCGCCTGGAACCTCGGACACACTCTGTTCTTCATCGGCTTCGTACTCTTCGGCGTGGTGACGGTCAGGCTGCGGAAACTCGTCCCCACCACCACCGTGCGCAGGCGGCTCCTCGCGAACGTGACCGCAGCAGTCACCCTGTTCGGCGTCGCCTGCTTCCTCTGGGTGATTCTCGGTGATCTGTTCGCAGACCTGGACAGCGCAGCACCGTTGCCTGAACCGCTGGAGATGATCGGCCCACTTGCGTTCCAGTTGGGCTGGCTCACCTTGCTGGTCATGCTGGTGGCCGCGAAACCGCGTCTGCTGCCCGCCTGGAGTCCCCTGCTCGTACTCGGGGGCTTCCTTCTGTTCTCGGCCAACCTCGACCTGCTGCCGATCGGCGCATTGCTCCTCATGGCCGGACTGACTCCTGTGGCCCGCATACCCGGGCCGCCGTCCATCGCGGCACCAAGGGCAGCCGGCCTTCAGGAAGAGAACCCGTCTGCTCATTGAGGGCGCAATCAGATGGCGAGTGGAGACGCTCCCCTGCGTCCACGGACAGCTGCCGGCGCAGCTTGGGTTACCACCCACTCCCCCACGTACCGGCACTGCGCTTCCGGTGCCGGCGCAGCCACTCGGCCGGATCCTCGTCGGGCTTCTGACGGTTCGTGCGAGCCACTGCGACGGACAGCGTCGCCGCCGCCCCGGTCGTTCGCGTGGGCCTCACACCGACTGGCCGCCCAAGCAGGGGCACCAACTGGCGGGGGCGTCACCCGGATCGGTGGGGGCGGGGTCGACCTGCGGTGAACGGCTGGCCCCACCGTCGCTTTGCGGAGCATCCCCGCACGCCCGGGGCCGACCCGGCGGCCTTTACGGCTCCGGCTTCTGCGGCCGGACCATCTCGCAGGCTCGCAGAGCAGCAGCCTTGCCAGGTGACGTCTCGATGCCGGCAGACCAGCCGCCGGAGCGTAATGATCAGTCGTCTACGTTCGGGATCGGCCGCCGAGGTTCGCACGCCTTGTTGTCAGGTGCTGACGTCAGGGGCAAGGCGGCTTTGACACTGGTCCGCTTGGCCGACTCGTGCCCATAGCGGACAGCCGCCAGCGTGAGCGCCACAGCTGCCAGACATCGCGTGATTACGTCGTCCTCGACGATCACAAAGATCAAAAGCGGCACCACGATCGTCAGATTCCAACGCGGGTGGCCCCAGCTACTCTTCTTCATCATCTCGCCCCCTGAGCGGCACCCTAAGGGCTGCGACCAACACTTCCCGGTCCAGCGGAGCACCCCGCGCGCACGAGACCGACCACCGGTCATCTCTGGTTCCACCGCTCGGCGTTGGGAGCATCCCTACAGGCTCGGGGTCGACCTTCTCGCAAGTCGAACCTGAGCGGCGCCTCGCCATCTGCCTGTACGCCGCTGCAGCACTGACACCCGACCAGTTCGATCGACGCGTGGGCGTGCTCGGATTCCCCGGGTTGTTCCTCGGGCTGACTCACGTCCTCACGAAGGCGTGAGCGGCCGGGTTTCGAGCGGGCAACGTGACGCTTTCGGAATATTCCCCACCGGTTGCAACCATCCGACCTTCACAGGTGTCACACAAATTAACCACATCGCCGTCGCGACCCCACCGCCCGGCAGACCCTCGCGACAGGTAGCCCATGACTGACACCCAGCCCACCCCTGCCGGCGACGAGCAGCAGCCCACGCCGGACAGTGCCGCGACGCCTCCGCTGCCGGCCGGGCCGCCCGCCCCCTTCCCCGCCCAGGCCCCTGCGAAGGCATCCGGGAAGCCGAGTTGGCGGCGCACCCTCGTCACCCTCCTCATCGGCGCGACAGCTGGTGCAGCGATCGTCGGCGGCGCCTGGTACACCACCGCCACAGGCGGCGACAGCAGCGACCACGCTGCGACCGGGCTGCCCGCCGACATCATCAACACCACCCCTGACGGCACGTTCACCCTCGAAGGCGAATTCACCCTCACCGAGGCAGCCATCAGCGACGGCATCGGCGGCTGCGAAGGGGCCGACGGGTACGACGACATCGAGCTCGGCACGTCCGTCACCGTGTACGACGCCGCCGGAGCAGTCATCGCCACGAGCTTCCTGGCCTTGTCGGAGTTCGACGAGGCCGCCGGGTCGTGCACCTACGACGTGTCCGTCGAGGACGTGCCGGCCGACGAGGACTTCTACCAGGTCGAGATCAGCCACCGCGGGAAGATTCAGCTTTCCGCCGAGGAAGCGAAGTCCGGCTCCTTCGCCGGCTCCCTGGGCGACTGAGCCCAGCATGACCCCCCGCGAAATCGCGTGTTGAGCGCCTCCACCTTCATCCGCGGCATCAACCAGTGCAGCTCCGTCAAGTCGTTCCCGGACGACCGGGCCGAACCGTCGGAGCTGGCCCTCGAGCGGTTCACCGTCACCACCCGGCTCCCCGAGATCAGCACCCCCGGAAACCGGTGGGGAGCTCGTCGACGCCGTTCACAAGCGCATCTGCCCTGCCTTTCAAGGAGCCCCTCACCGTGACTCAGCCCCCGTACAACCCGAACCAGCCGCAGCAGCCTCAGGGCTTCTACCAGGGCCCGCCCCAGTACCAGGGGGAGCAGCAGCCCGGCCACACCTACCCTGGCCACCCGCAGCAGCTGTACACGGGCGCACCGGGCAGCTACCCCGGCGGCCCCGTCCCGCCGCAGAGATCGTGGTTCGCCCGCCACACCGTCCTGACCGTCCTTGGCAGCGTCTTCGCGTTCTTCTTCGTCCTCATCATCATCGGGATCGCCGTGGGCGACCCTGCGCCCAGCAACACCTCGTCCGACACGGTGTCGACCACCGCCAGCAAGACTGCGGACGCGAAGCCCGCCGAGAAGAACAGCACCAAGCCCGCCGCACCGGCGGAAGAAAAGGAGACGAAAAAGCCGGCCCCGAAGCCCGCCCCGGAGAAGGAGCTGACGCAGGCCGACAAGTTCAAGGCCTTCATCAACGAGAACGGCACCCCCGCAGAGAAGGCCGCCGCCGAGCACATCATCAAGGTGCAGGGCGCCGAGGAGGAGAACGACATCTTCGACACCGCGGACGTCTACACCGACTACGCCGGCGGCCTGATGGGCCCGCACCAGGGCGACGGTAAGCTCCTCGCGTCCGCATTCGCCGATTGGAAGGACTCGGAGAACGGCCTGGTCACCATCTACGACAAGGACGGCGAGCTCCTGTCCAACGGCAACTACTGATCTTCGCCGTACCCTGTGCCCCGGGCCGGCATTGTCCGGGGCACAGTCATGGCCGCCGCACCGAATGTCAGTACCCGTTGCACACCTGCTGCAGGCTCACCAGGCCGAGGAGCGGCCACTGCCGATCAGCAGAAATCGGGACCGCCAGGGGCACCGGTCCCGGACAATGGCCGGTATGACGTCCCTCCACTCCAACCCGCTCTTCACCCGGCTCGCCGATGCCGAACGGATCCTCGTCGCGGGCGCCGGCGGTGGCTTCGACATCTACTCCGGCCTGCCGTTGGCTCTCAGCCTCCTGCACCAGGGCAAGCAGGTGTATCTCGCGAACCTCTCCTTCAGCGCACTCGAAGGTCTCCCGATCGATGACTGGGTCGCCCCCGACCTGGCCGCCGTCACTCCCGACTCCGCTTTGCACCAGAGCTACTTCCCGGAGCGGACCCTTGCCCAGTGGCTGCGCCGGAACGACTACCCATTCACCGTGTACGCCTTCCCCCAGACCGGGGTGCGTCCGCTGCGCGCCGCCTACCAGGCACTGATCGAGCTGCACCGAGTCGACGCAGTGGTGCTGGTCGACGGCGGCACGGACATTCTGATGCGCGGTGACGAAGCCGGGCTCGGCACTCCGGAGGAGGACCTGGCCAGCGTGGCGGCGCTGGCCGCGCTGGACGGTGTACCGACCCGTCTCGTCGTATCTGTCGGTTTCGGTGTGGACGCGTACCACGGCGTCAATCACACACAGGTACTGGAGAATATCGCCGCGCTGGAGCGCGACGGCGCGTACCTCGGTGCGTTCTCGATACCGCGCGCCACCCGCGAGGGCGCTCTCTACCTTGACGCGGTTACGCACGCTCAGCAGCACACCCCGCAGCACCCCAGCATCGTGAACGGTTCGATCGCGGCAGCCGTGCGCGGCTCGTTCGGCGATGTCCGGTTCACTGATCGCACCCGGGGCAGCGAGTTGTTCGTGAACCCGCTGATGTCCCTGTACTTCGCCTTCGACCTCCCGGGCCTGGCGGCCCGCTGTCTCTACCTGGATCGGATCGAGGACACCCATCTGATGCGTCAAGTCCACTCGCGCATCGCTGAGTTCCGCGATTCCATAGTGACTCGCCCACCCCGTCGCTTCCCCCACTAGTGACCGGACCGGCTGCGCCCTGCCCGGTGATATCGCTGCGTCGGCCGGGAACGGCGGCCCAGTCTGCGAACATTCAGCAGTATCCATCCGGGCGCCGCCACTCGATGGGCCCGATTCGCCGGCAACAGCCGGGGCGGCTGCCCAGAGGCTCGCCCTACGTGAGCGCCCAGCCCTTCGTCGGTATGGGGGCGTGATGCCGGGGGCTCGGGCAGTCGGACGACGTCGGGCAGGCCGCGGAGGCACACATGCGCCAGCACCCAGGGTGCGGCTACGCGTGCGCCTCGTCCGGTTCTCCGCCGGGTCCCGCAACTGCAGCTCGGGTCCGCGTGCCCCAGCGCTCAAGCGATGGGCCGACGGCGCCCACGGCGGCGAAGAACACGCCGAGGAGCAGCCAGCCGGCCGTGCCCAGTCCGAGCACGACGGTGGTGAGGATGGCTGGGGCCAGCGCCTGGCCTGCGCTGAAGCCAAGTCCGAGAAGCCCTTGGTACTGGCCTTGGGCGTGGTCCGGTGCCAGGCCGAAGCCAAGGGCGAAGCCGGCCGAGGACTCCCATATCTCCCCGAGGCTGTGGACGAAGATCGCTGCGACCACGAGGCCGGCGGCCGCCCACACGGGAGCGTGCGCGCTCAGGGCCATCATCGGACAGCTGAGGAGGAAGAGCAGTCCTGCCGTGCGGAACGCTTTACCGCCATCGCGAGGGGTTTCGATGCGGGATCCGATTCTGGTCTGCAACAGGACGCAGACTCCGGCATTGATCGCGGATACCGCGGCCACCGTCCAGCGCGGTGCGTCTGTGTGCTCTGAGATCCAGATCGGCAGAAGCAGGGACACCGCAGGGTATTGCAGCCCCATCGCACCGTAGAGGGCTGCGAAGGTCACGAACGGCCGGTCGGTGAGAGCGATCCAGCGGCGCTGCTGCGACGGTGACGCCACTGCCCTGTAGTTGGGGAGCACGAGCAGGAGGAGGGCGCACAGTGCAAAGCTGGCCGCGTTGCCGAGAATCAGCACCGTGTAGGCAGTACGAGTATTCGCCGTGACCGCAAATCCGGCACCCACGGTTCCCAGGACGACGCCCAGATTGACGTAGGTACGAAGCTTCGCCCTGAACGACGCCGGGCGGTCAGTACCGACCCGGACCACGAGGGCTCCCCAGGCTGCGCCGCCGGCGGCCGCGGCAAGCCGGTCAACGGTAGCGATGACCGTGAGGGCAGCCCAGCTCTCGACAAGGACGAGAGCGCACATCGACACTGCTTGAACCGTCAGAGCGAGCATCATGATCGTGCGCGGCCCACGTCGATCGGCCAGGTGCCCTCCCGGTATCCCCGCGAGCAGGCCGATCAAGCCGGCGACAGTGAGGGCGGCACCCACCTGCACTGCCGGTAGACCCACGACCAAGGTGAAGTAGAGCGCCGACGCCGTGTTGAAGAGCCCATTGCCGACCCGGTTCACGAAGCTCGCCAGGATCAATACACGCTCTGACCTGTTGCCCCCCGCCATGTGAGCTATTCGGCCGGGCGATCTTCCCTTGATCATGGGCGCAGGCTAGCAGCGGCCGCACACGCCGTCAGCGGTGCGAAGATGCCGGCCCGCCCACGACCCCACCTCCGTTCCCTTCAAGGTCCAGGATGGGGCACTTCGTTGCTCGGCATCCAGGTGATCCATGCCGACCTGACGGCGGTGATCGGCCAGCTCTCGGGGCACGCTGCGCAGGTGCGAACTGGACAGGCCGATCGCGGACGGGTGGACAATCATGACGAAGCGCTGGCCGAACGAGGGTCTTGGTCGTGAAGTCGTCCACCAGAGCTTCGCCAGACCAGGCGACCGGGGTCCCGCTCAACTCACCGCGCCTGCTGTCCGGTTGGAGTGGGCACGCTGAGCGTTTTCAGCGGCTTCCTCTCCAGGCCGGGCGGTCGTCTGCGCCCGGTGGTGACCGAGGAGCAAGCGCCTTGGTCGGCGCGGCATTTCATGTCTTCGGTGGGCTCCTCCTAAGACGTCGTTCCTGATGGTTGAGTGAGTCGTCTGCTGGCGCACCCGACTCGCGGGCCAGCTGTCGTTAGTCTGGCGCCATGGTGGATCTCGATGAGCCCATCCACGTGGTGGCCTATGACCCGGCCTGGGCAGAGACGGGCCATGCGCTCGTCCGTGACATCTCTCGTCAGCTGGTGTGGGCCTCCGCTGATGTCGAACACATCGGCTCCACGTCCGTGCCTGGGCTGGACGCAAAGCCAGTCATCGATGTGCAGGTGGGCTGTGCTTCCGCGCACATCCCGGCTGTCGTCGAAGACATCCAGCGTCTGGGATTCGAGCATCTCGGCCCCGCCGGTGTGCCGGGACGCGAGTACCTCAGGAGGCGCTCCGAGCCGCCCGCCAATGTCCACGTCATGGAACGCGATGGGCAACTGTGGAAAGACAACATTCTCTTCCGAAACTTCCTCATTTCCCGTCCGGATCTGGCACGACGGTATGCCCGTACCAAGCGTGAAGCAGCGGACCAAGCCTCCACTCTGCTCGCCTACTCCGCTCTCAAGGCACGCACTATCACCGAGATCATGGCCGCAGCCCGTCAGGCCGGGCGATCCGAGACGTGATGCCACGAGAGCGAAGCCATCGCCGCAGGTGGTCGTAGTCGTATCCCTTGTCACCGTGCAGTGTGCCCGGTCGACTGCGTCGCGGTCCGCGGCGGAGGCGGATGGGCGGGATGCCGCGCACGAGGGCTTCCAGCGTGCAGCCCGAGGTAGCCACGAACACGATTGCGGCAAGCACCTCACAGTCACCCGCCCGACGCCGGCCTCCGCCCTGTAAGTGCGGACCTCCCTTTGCCCCCTGCGCTCGCGCACCGGGCCGGCAAGCGCCCGCACCTCTTCGGCATCCCAGGGCACGCCACGGAGATACCTGGGCACCCGGGCGAAACGACGTCACGGTGCCTATCATCTGCTGGAATACATAAAGGGCTTCTACGCAGTCATGACGCCCAGCTACTTCGAATCCTGGGATCGACCCCGGCCACGCATGACGAAGGGACACCTCATCGATGCGCATCCTCCTGATCGGGCCGCCCGGAGCCGGCAAGGGCACACAGGCAAGGCGCCTTGCCGCGCATCTGACGATCCAGCACATCTCCACCGGTGACCTGTTCCGCGAGCACATCGACCAGGGCACCGAGCTCGGGCAGAACGCTCACACGCACATACGCGCCGGGCTTCTGGTGCCGGACGAGGTCACGATCGGGGTGATCAAAGAGCGCCTTGCCCGCCCGGACGCCGAGCGCGGATTCCTGCTGGACGGCTTCCCCCGCAACCTTGCCCAGGCCGAGGCGCTGGACGGCATCCTGGCCCACTCGGAGTCGAGGCTGGATGCCGTGCTCGACCTGGAGCTTCCCGAGGCCGAGGTGGTCAGCCGGATCGCTGGACGACGGCTGTGCCGTCAGGACCGCGAACACATCTTCCACGTCGACCACAGCCCGCCTGAAGTAGCAGGAGCCTGCGACGCCTGCGGCGGTGAGCTGTACCAGCGCGATGACGACCGCGAGGCAACTGTTCGTAAGCGGCTGGAGGTCTACCGCAGTGAGACGGCGCCGGTCGTCGACCACTACCAGGCCCAGGGTCTGGTGACCACGATCTCGGCCCTCGGCCACGTCCAGGAGGTCCTGGACCGCGCGCTGATAGCGATCGGCCGGGGACAAGTCGATACCTCCGACACGTCGAGCTGTTGACCCGTCGGCTGGGAAGCCGACATGAGGTGGGAAAGCCTCGTGTCCACGATTTCCATACGGACGACCACGGCGTCCGTGGCCACCTTCAGGTACTCACCATTTGCTGGGTCCCGAAAAGAGCAGCACCCTCCTGCAACGGCAAAAGAGCGGCGAGTACACGGAATTGTGTGCGACGAGGTCCCTGGTTCGATTGCCGGATGAATTCTGCACCGTGGACGGCGTTGACCGGCGCCGCCTCTCCCGAATCGACTCATTGCCGGCATCGGGATGATCTTGAATCCATGGGTTGATGGCCAAGGTGCAGCGAATGACCGTAGTCCTGGCTGATCAGAGCTTCGTCAGCTGGTCGAGGCCTTGCCGATGCGGTAACCCACCCCGGGCGTCGTCGTGATGATCGGCGGGCTGCCCAGTTTGCGGCGCAACCGTCCGATGGTGACGGTCACTGTATTGGTGAACGGGTCGGCGTTCTCGTCCCACACCTGTTCCAGGAGTTCCTCTGCGCTCAGAAAGCCCGGACTTGCCCGCAGCAGCGCCTCCAGAACGGCGAACTCCTTGACAGACAGGTCCATCGAACAGCCGTCGCGGAAGGCGGTCCGGCGTACCGGGTCGAGTTGGAGGCCGGCGACGCACAGCGTGCGGGCCCGGGCCGCGGGCCTGCGGCGGGACAGGGAAAGGATGCGCAGGATCAGCTCCGGGAAGTGGAAGGGCTTGGCGAGGTAGTCGTCGGCGCCGAGAGTGAGACCGCTGACCCGGTCGCCGGGCGACCCTGCCGCGGTCAGCATCAGCACCATCGCGCGATCGTCCCGCTCGGTGATCATCTGGCAGAGCGTGTCGCCGTGGATGCCGGGCAGGTCACGGTCGAGGACCACCACGTCGTATGAATTGACGTCGAGCTTGGCTGCGGCAGCCAGCCCGTCGTGCGCGACGTCGACGGCCATCCCCTGGTCCCGCAGCCCCTCGGCGACAACCTCGGCGAGCGAGCGCGCGTCCTCGACAACCAGCACCCTCATGGCGTCATCCCTCGGAACTGGCCGACCCTTTCGAACTGGCCGACTTCCGCATCGGCCGCCGACGGCAACGCGGCCGTGACCCGCAGCCCGCCCTCCGGCCGGGCTCTGAGCGCGAGGCTGCCGCCGTGCGCGGCAGCGATCGCTGCGACGATCGACAACCCCAGGCCGGAACTCTCCTCCGACCCGGTCCTGTCGGCGCCGAGCCGCTCGAACGGCTGCCCCAGCAGGTCTACCCGGTCCTGGTCGAGGACGCGCCCGCCGGTCTCGACGACGAGACGCACCTCGGCGTCGACGTGATCGACAGCGATCCGGATCCAGCCGCCCTCCACGTTGTGCACGATCGCGTTGTCGATCACATTGCCTACCAGCCGCGACAACAGTGCCGGGCTGCCACGCGTCCAGGACTTCGGTCGCACCTCGTCGTCGACGGTCAGGCTCTTCGCAGCGATGTCGGCGGCCCGAGCGGTCAGCGCCTCCCCGGTCAGCTCGCCGAGCGACACAACAGCCCGGTCAGCCAGGGCGCCGTTCTGTGCCCTGGCAAGGACGAGAAAGCCGTCCAACAGGTGATCTACCCGGTCGAGCTCGGTCCGCAAGCGATCGGCGAGTGCCACGGTCGGCGCAGCGGGCTCAGGCTTGGCGACGGCCACGTCCAGCGACGCCCGCATGGTCGCCAGTGGCGTGCGCAGCTCGTGTGACGCGTTGCCGACGAACCGGCGCTGCGCGGCGAATGAGGCCTCAAGGCGTTCCAGAAGACTGTCGATCGTGTCGGCGAGCTCCTTGACCTCGTCGGCGGGCCCCGCCACAGCTAGCCGCTGATGCAGATTCTCCGCGGAGATCCGCCGCGTCGCCGCGGTAATCAGCCGCAGCGGGCGCAGAACGCGGCCGGCGAGGGCCCGGCCGAGCAGCAGGGAGACGACCGCCATCACCACCAGCGCGATCAGCGAGCCGACCAGCAATTGTCGGGACTGCTGCGCATGCACGTCCGAGAGCTGCGCCTCCAGGTCGCGGATGTGCTGCTCGGCCGCGGCGAGGCCGGACGGGCCGGGCGGGGGCTGTCCGGGAGCGACGCGGGCCTCCTCGCTGCCGGACAGCAGGTAGGTCAGGGCGAGCAGTCCCATTCCGGACACGAGAAACACCACGGCATACAAGATCGTGAACCGCCGTCCGACGGTCCCCTGCCGCAGCTTGCCCATGGTTGCTCTCCCTGTCAGGTCAGGTTTGGTCGAACTCAGGATGCCCTGCCACACCTAACAACGACATGACAGCAGCCGTTCGGACGACGTTATGTGCGAATCCGTAGAACCGGACCATGCTCACAACCAACGAACTGCTCCGTCAGGAGTGGACCAAATTCCGGCGTCCGGGCCGGCTGATCGCGATGGCGGCCGCGGCTCTGGTCGTCCTCGCCCTCGGTTTGCTCTACGCGGTCGGCAACCATGCGTCCTGCGAGGGCTCGTGCCCGACCGATCCGACAGGACCGGACGGCTCCCTCGTCAGCGACCAGTTCTACTTCGTGCACCGGGATCTGGGTGAGAACGGCAGCATCACCGTTCGCATGACGTCCATGACCGGCACCATCACCTACCCGCCGCCTGACCATGATCAGATCGTGTCGGGGCTGGTGCCCTGGGCGAAGGCCGGGATCATCGTCAAGGACGGTGTCCGTCAGGGGTCGCCCTACGCGGCTCTGATGCTCACCGGCAGCCACGGCGTGCGGATGCAGTACGACTACCGCCATGACATCGCCGGCCACGCGGGTGGGGTCTCGGCAAAGTCGCCGCGGTGGCTTCGGCTGACGCGGTCGGGCGACAACATCACCGGCTACGAGTCCGCCGACGGCAAGCAGTGGTCGAAGGTCGGCACGGCGGAACTCTCCGGGCTGCCCACGACCGTACAGGTCGGCCTGTTCGCCACCTCCCCGGGCGACTTGACTCTGCGGCCAACCGGCTTCGGCGGCACCACCGAGGAAACGCGTTTCACACAGGCCGGCGGCGTTTTCGACCACGTCAGCCTGAAAGGCACAGACGACGCTCGGGGCTGGAGCAGCAGGGCCGTCGGCGATATGAACCACACCGACTGGGAGAAGTACCACAAGGCGTCCGAGGGGGTGGTCGAGACGAACGGCACGATCACCGTCACCGGCACCGGCGACATCGGGCCGACAGGGACGGAGGGCAGCCGTCCCGTGGAGCGCACCCTCACCGGTCTGACCCTCGCACTGCTCATCATGCTCGTGGTCGCGGTGCGGTTCGCAACAGCCGAGTACCGCCGCGAACCCACGGGCGGCGCACCGGTCACCCGCCAGGTACTCGCGGCGAAGGCGACCGTCATCGGAGCCGTCACGTTCCTGACCGGTCTCCTCACCGTGGGCATCCTTATCCCGGTCGGTCTGGCGATCCTGAAGGCGAACGGGATGCCCGTCATCGAGGTGTCCACGCTCACAGGGGTACGGGTCGTCGTCGGTATTGCCGCGGTGCTCGCCCTCGCGGCCGTACTGGCCCTCAGCCTCGGCGCCATGCTTCGGCGCACCTGGCTGGCGATCCTCGTCGCCGTGTCGGCGATCGCGGTCCCGTACGCCGTGACTGCCGTCCCGCTACTGCCCGACGGCCTGTCCCAGTGGCTGCTGCGTGTCACTCCGGCCGCCGGCTTCGCCACCCAGCAGACCCTCACCGAATATCCGCAGGTCATCGCCCACTATGCGCCCTCCGCAGGATATTTTCCGCTTCCGTGGTGGGCCGGGGTCGCAGTGCTGTGTGCGTACACGGTGATCGTCCTAGGTCTTGCTCTGAGCCGCCTGCCGCGCAGCGATGAGCAGGACGGGCAGCCCGTCGATTGGAGATGACCCATGACGGCGCAGGAGCCCGCGACCTCCTGCCGATGACACCGCACCACTCTCAAGAACGGTGATCTTGTCGCTGGTCGCCCGGTGGACCAGCTCCTTGGCCATGGCCACCTTCGAACTCGATCCGGTTCGGCAACCGGTGAATGCGGTCAGGACCGGTGTGCCCGGCTTCCTCCGCGAGCGTCCAGCCGTTCTTCCGCGGCATTCCTTCGGGCGCTCGCCCTTGGGTTCGGCGCGGCCGGCTTCCCAGGCGGTGATGCTCGGTGCGCGCACACTCAAGGCGTGGGCGACGCCGGCCTGGGCCAGGCCGGCGGCCACGCGCAGTCGGAATCGTTCAGCCGGGGGCCGGTAGGACGCTGCCGTCTACGCCATCGAGGAACGCATGCTCGAAAGCACCCCGGACGGCGACTGACGGCCCTCCTGGCCGACCTCGACACCATGACCGAGGCCCTCGACGGATGAATGACGGCTCATCCGGCCGGAAAGGACACACGACTGGACGATGAGCGGATTCTCTTCTTGAGGGGTTGATGCCGTCGCGGGGAGCTGGCGGGGCCTTGATCCAGACCGCCCCCGCTGAGCACGATCACGCCGAAGCAAGAGCCGCGGAAGTGAGGACAGTTGGCAGGGTTACCCTCTCCGGGGATCAGGGACTGCCGTCGGGGCCGCGTGCAACGCACGTACGATCTTCGGTAATGCAAGCGAGCCGGACAACTAGCGGGGGGATTTCGCATGCAATGGACAGCCCGACAGGAATTCGACCGCTGGGCCGGGCGGCAACAGAGTTGGGGTGTCGGCCTGATGGCAGTCTCAGCAGCCCTGTTCCTCTGGCTGGGCTACCTGCTGCTGATGCCGTTCAGCGTGCACGACTACCAGGACGAGATCGCTTGCGACGCACCCGTGTTCTACGACAGCGAGAGCACCTCGTACAGCCAAGGCGCGGGCAAGCTGTGCAGCGCCGAGCGTGACTGGCCGGAATTGCTCGCGCTCGGATTCCTCGCTGTGCCACCCGCCATCGCGGGCGCGGCGCTGTTCACCAGCGGGAGCGCACGTAAACGGGCAAGCGCTCATGTCTTCCGGATCCTCGAGATGCAGGAGTCCGAAGAGCGCGCACGGCAGAAGACGCGGCAAAAACCCTGAGCGAAAGGGTGTGGCCGCTGCCGGGCGCGCCTGTCACGCGGCTGTAGCGCTCGGATTGTCACCGTCGCCTCACCCACCGGGGTCTGACAGCTACACCGGCTTGCCCTGCCCTCGGCCACCCCACCCCGCTCACCCACATTGCAGCGCCGTCGGCGCCTGTCCCTCGTGGACCGCTTCACCCTCATCGAAGCGGCGATGCCCTCTGCAACACCGAAGCCCGCATCACCTTCATACGCACGGACCTCCGCACGCATGCTCTGGCCCGCCTCACCGCCCAGCGCGAGGAGACCATGCGACTCCGCAAAGCCGCCGCCGAAACCACAACTCGGGTCAACCGCCTGCTTCCTCCCCGAGCCACTGCCATCGGAACATGCAGCTGATGGCGCATACCCGACCGGTGCTGGCTTCCGCTTGTCAGATCGAGGCGCCGTCGGCCAGCGAAGGCAGGGCGCACGGACGCAGGACCATGAGCGAGTCTTCCAAAGCCGCCACCATGGCGAAGGGGAACCGGTCGAGCTCGAGACAAAGTGCAACGTCATCGGGATGGACCCCTTTACGCACGCCCTCCGCCAGCTCGGCGGCGGCGCGAGACTCGGCAGCGCGGCGAAGGAACCCAGCAGCATCCGCCCCAGCCTCGGTGGCCCTCCGAGCGATGTATTGAGCACACGCCAGATCTTCATCGGCCTTTCCACCGTCGCCAGTGACCACGAACGTGACACTGTCACTCGTGCGCGTCCGCAAGAGCCGAGCCGTCGCCTCCGCCACTACGAAGCCGGCGCACAGCACCAGCGACGCCTCCCTGACCGCAAGGGCGCCGACCGTCCCTGCCGTGGTCTTCTGCACAACGGTCCGGCCGCCAAGGTCAACAGACCGCAGCAGGCCCGGCGAGTTGACCATGTCGAACCCAGGCGCGGGCGGCCCGTCTTTGAGCGCCACCCAATCCGGATGGCGAGCCTTGAGCGCCAGAGCGTCGTCCAGCGACTCAGCAAGAACGATCTTTTCCGTCCCCTGGGCAAAGGCCCAGGCAGCCACGGTGAAGGCACGCATGACGTCGACCACGACCGCTACGGATGGGACCTCGACCAGCTCAGTGATGCCAAGGAATTCAGCGTCCATGCCAATAATGATCGCGCACGCCCGACCCGAAACGATCAGGTGGTGGTCCAGGTCACATCAGACAGCAAGCAGCCGGGGGCCCGCCACGCGAACGGATTCCCGCGAGCCGCTGTGCACCATCAACGGGCCGCGGTCCAGCGCGCCTTGGCGGGATGCTCGGAGGCCGGCGGCGGCAGCAGGCCCAACCCTTCCAGTACGAGGTCGAACAGGTCGGCGGCCTCGGGTACTCGTTGCGAGCGAGCCGAGCCAGTAAGGGAAGCGGCGGGACCTCGACGTCGGCCGGGGCGTCGCGGCCCAACTTGACCAGCCAAGCGTCCTAAGGGCTCCGCCAGGGCTCCCTGGATCGGTCTGCAGCGGCCATGCGGATCAGGCTGTTCGCTACTACTGCGTCCACGCTGTACGTCGCCCCCCTCAGCTTTCCTCTCCGGTTGACGCGTCCTTCTACGACCCTGAGTTCCAGGCCAGGCGGAGCCGGCGACGCTCGTTGCCCTGCTCCGCAGGAGCCCGCTTCCTCTCCCCCGCCAAGGGCGGGCTGTCCACTGAAGAACCAGGTGAACCGGAACGCTGCGGTGCAGACGGAATCTCCGTCTGCCCGCGCTCGACCGCTGCTAGCGTGCCTGCGCATGCCAACGATCGGAGCCTCAGTGATGAACGAGTTCAAGTTCGAGCAGGACCTGGTGCGGGCATTGCTACGCGAGCAGCATCCGGATCTCGCAGACCTCGGGCTTCGAGATGTCAACGGCGGCTGGGACAACCAACTATGGCGCCTCGGGGAGGAATTGGCCGTGCGCTTGCCGCGTACCGAGCGCGCGCCGGCCCTGCTGCACACTGAGCAGACGTGGCTGCCGGTGTTGGCAGACCTCCTGCCGCTACCGACGCCCACTCCGGTGCGCATCGGCAAGCCTTCGAGCCTTTTCGAGCACACCTGGACGATCGCGCGTTGGGTCGAGGGTGAGCCGGCTGATCACGCTCCGATCACCCGCATCGATGCGGCCGAAATCCTCGCGGAGTTCCTCGGCGTGCTGCATCGTAAGGCGCCCGCCGACGCCCCGGCGAACCCTGTGCGCGGCATCCCTCTGGCCGGGTTGCAGGTGGAGCGCGACAGCTGGTTCGAGGTCATCAACGACTACGCGACCGCTGCCGCCGCACTGGCAGTCTGGGAGAAGGCCGTGGCGGCATCCCCCTGGCAGGGCGCGCCGCTCTGGCTGCATGGTGACTTGCATCCGGCAAACGTGGTCGTCCGGGACGGAATGCTCGCCGGGGTGATCGACTTCGGCGAGATGTGCGCAGGTGATCCCGCGACCGATCTTTCAGCCGCCTGGATCCTGCTGCCCGCCGGTGCAGCGAGCCGGTTCTTCGACGCCTATGAGCAGGCCGACGAAGCCACCATCACCCGGGCCCGTGGCTGGGCCGTCCTGCGCGCCCTGGGCCTGATCGGGATCGGCCGAAACGGCAGGCTCGGTCTGCCCGGGGGCAAACCGACATGGGAACCGGCAGGCTACGCCACGCTCGAACGGGTCCTGGCGGCGAACTGACCGCGCTGCTGCGCGCCGGGGACAGCGTTACTGGCCCTGTTCAGCTGTTCAGCCCGCCGCCTTCCGGGAGTCATTGCCGCCCTGGTCCACCTCTGCACGGGGCCGCTCATCCGGCGGCGCTCCAGCTCTGGGTCGCCGCCTCGCAGGAAGAACAGCTGCGGCCCCGCGTGGACCGCGAAACCCACCCGGCCGCGGTGAAATTCAGGTGCGCCGACGAGACCAGGCCCTGGTACGCGAAACGGTCCGGGGACTCCTCCATATGGCCCGTGCCTGCACCTAGCCAACGCGCTGACCGATGCCTGGGCACGGCGGGAGAGAGCGGTCGTGCATGGGCGGCCCTCCTGGACGGCGCGCCGGGCCGACAAGACGCAACCCTTCAGTTGCTCCTGAATGAGAGATGTGCAACCCTGAGGTTGCACTCAATTTTTCGACGTAAGCGAAGGAGCCTTCTTGTGAACGAGGACCGGATCGAACGCGAAACCCTGATCGCAGCCTCCCAGGAGCGGGTCTGGTCGCTGGTGACCCAGCCTGGTTTCTGGGTGGCCGAGGTGACGACCCCGCTTGGCCCCGTGGCCAAGGAGGGCGAGACGACGGTGGCGAAGAATGCCGAGTACGGCGAATTCCCCGTGCGAGTGGAGAAGGTCGAGCCCCTGACATACGTGGCGTACCGCTGGGCCAGCGCGTTCCCCGGCGAAGGGCTGCGCGAGGGCAACAGCACCCTCGTGGAATTCACCTTGGTCCCGGAGGGCGGCTCGACTCGGCTCCGCGTCGTGGAGAGCGGGTTCGCGGCCCTGGCCGGGTCCGACGAACTCCGCAGCAAAGCGATGGAGGACAACACGGGCGGCTGGCCGCAGGTGCTCGACGCACTCAGGAAGCGTGCCGAAGGGGATCCGGCGTGACGGAAGGGCACCACGAGGCAGCCGAGGACGTCGACAGCGTCCTCGGCGCCCTGGCCGACCCCATGCGGCGCCGGATACTCGACCTGCTCGCCGCACAGGGAGAGGCCACCGCGACGACACTCGCCGAAGCGCTTCCCGTCTCGCGGCAGGCGGTGGTCAAGCACCTCGCCGTCCTGGACGCTGCCGGACTGGCCTCCGGCCGACGGACAGGACGCGAGGTGCGGTACACGGTGCGACCCGCCGCACTCGACGCCACGGCTCGATGGATGTCCGCGCTCGCCGGCGAGTGGGACCGACGGCTCGACCGCCTCAAGCGCATCGCCGAGACGGCGGAGCGGGACGCCACCTGAGGCTCGCCCCAGGGTTCGCGCCGTCAGTTCCCCAGGTCGGCGAGACAGTCCACCCCTGGGACGGCTTCCGCCGATCACCAACGCTCAAGATCCGCTTTCGATACACGGACTGCTGGAGGGCGGTGGATCCGTTGTCCGCCAATCGAATCGGGTCCCGCGCGAGGTCCGACCTGCGGGGCGCGGCCCCTGCGTCTCTCAGCCGTGGCCATGAAGAACGTGGCGTTCACGGCTCGCGAGCGCGCCTGCCCACATCTGCAGGACGAGCAGGCCGATGAGCGCCGAGAGCGGGATGCTCCAGCCCTGCGTCACGGTGTGGAGTGCACCAAGGCCTACGGGGCCAAGGCCGGCCAGGAGGTAGCCGAGGCCTTGGGCCATCATCGAAACGTGGCCGGTGTGCCTGGCATCGGGCGAGCGCCAGACGATGTAGGTGAGGGACAGACTGAGGGAAGCCCCTTGGCCTAGCCCGAGCATGGTCATCCACACATAGGCCGCCGGCATGGGAGCCGTGGCCAGACCGGCGAAGGCGGCACCGGTCAACACGACGGCGACCGCAACGGGAAGCCACGTCGGGCGAGTCCGCTTGGCGATCGCGGGCGTCACGAGTGAGGCGACTATGCCGGGAAAGGCTGAGTACGACAGCATCCAGCCGGCCGAATGCGCGTCCATACCCGCGTCCTGGAACAGGGTCGGAACCCAGGTCAGGGCCGCGTAGTAGCTCATGCTCTGGAGACCCATGAGCGCGGTCACGGCGATGGCGACCGGATCCCGCGTAAGAGCGCGGACGGAGGGCTCGCCGGCCACGGACGGGGCATCGGCGACATTCTGAGTCCGAGGATCGCGGACTGGGGTGTGCCTCAACCGCGGGATGAGGATGAGGAAGGCGAAGAGGGCGGGAATCGCCCACAGCGCCAGCGTGGGCCGCCGACCACCACCGGCCACTGAGAGCAATGGCACCGTGGTGCCCGAGGCGAGGGCGGCGCCCGCAGAGAGCGCGGTCGCGTACAGACCCATCATCAAGCCGACACGGTGAGAGAAGTCCCGTTTGATCGCGGCCGGCATGATCACGTTGGCAAACGCGATCGACGCACCGATGACGACGGTGCCGATGAAGAGGCTGGCGAGGCTGGGCTGCAGACGCAGGGCAATGCCGGCAGCGAGCGCGATCATCGTCGCTCCGAGGAGCCGGTGCAGACCCAGGCGGCGACTCAGCGCTGGGGTGACAAATGCGAAGGCGCCGAATGCAACGACAGGAATGGTGGTGAGGAGGCTGACGACGACTTCGGAGAGGCCGAGGTCTGTCTGGATGTCCGAGAGCACCGGGCCGACCGAGGCGACACCGATTCGCAGGTTGAACGCAGCCGCAAGGAGGCCGACTGCCAACACGACAATGGTGAGTTTGCCGCGGGCGCCTCTACCGGGCCGTGTTCGCAGAGTCGGTTCTTGGAGGAGATCGGTCACGTTCGTTGTCCTTTCGATCCCCGATCGGCCGGGGAGGTCCATGGCGTAGCGCGAGGTCGTCGCCAGCAAGTGGCGCCGAGCTACGACCACAGTTCACCCGCCCGGGACCGAGGCGGACAACTGATAACCTGACGAGAGATGCCCAAAACCCGCCACGAGTCGATGCGGCTCGACCACGTCCTCCGTGAACACGTCTTCCTGCTCGGGCACGACGAGCGCACTCCCGAACACGAGCACACTCGCGGACATCTGGTGTATCCGGCTACGGGCGTGCTCTCGCTCGTGACCTCGGTAGGTTCATGGATCGCCCCGTCGAATCGGATCGTGTGGATTCCCGCAGGCTTCGCGCATCAGCATCGCGCTCACGGCCAGACCGACATGCGCATCGTGTTCATGGCGCCGAGCCTGGCCGAGCTGTTGCCGACGCATCCTGCGGTGCTCGTCATGACGCCGCTCGCGCGTGAGGCCACGTTGACCTTGACCGGCTCCGAGCGCCGTTCCGCGGGCGCACGCTCACGTCTGCGCCGGGTGATCATCGACGACATCACAACCGCGCCCGAACAACCGCTACATCTTCCCGAGCCCGGCGACGACCGACTCCGCGCCGTTGTCGCCCTCGTGCAGGAGGGGATGTCGAGCCCTCTCACGCTCAGCCGGCTCGGACATCAAGTCGGCGCCAGCGAACGTACACTCAGCAGGCTCTTCCAGCAGGAGACCGGAATGAGCTTCCCCCAGTGGCGCACGCAGCTTCGCGTTCACCACGCGCTTCTGCTGCTCGCCGGCGAGGTCTCCGTAATCAACACGGCGACCGCCTGCGGATGGGCGAATCCGAGCGCCTTCATCGACGCGTTCACGACACTTGTAGGACAGACACCCGGCCAGTACCAGCGCTCACTTCGGGAAGACGCGAAGGCAGCTCGGCACGGAGATGACCGCCAGCCGGTCGAGCGCGATAGCTGAAGGAAAGTGGCCAACCGCTACGGGAGAATCACAGCCCCCGGAGGTTCGCCGCACACATCCCTGTGGTGATCTCCGGTTGCGAAGATCTCGCCATGGCCATTCGGACGGGTGCGCGGACACCCGGAACCGCATGCCGACGACCAGCTGTCGCCGGCCCATGTCAGCGGGTGGCCGGATCTCTTGCTCTTCGGCGGCAACAGCTCCGGCATCGCCCGTTCCTCGTCCGTCAGATCTCCTCACGCCACGAACAACAGTGGGCTCGGTCGCGTGGTCACTCTTCGGGTCTATTGCCGGGTATGAGGGCGGTGTCCGCGCTCAGGCGCGGCGGACCCGCCAGAGCCATGCTGCCGTACCGGCCAGCAGGGCGAGCATCGCCAAATTGGCCAGGAGGGCCGGCGCGTCGCCCGCCGGGCCGCCGCTGGACAGGTTCCAGGTGGCGATGACGGCACTCGGCAGGACGGCGGCAAGCAGTACACCGGTGGTTTTCTGGACGGCGATCCAGTGGGCTGAGGTGCAGAGAAGTACCGCGCCTATGACGCGGAGCAGGACGCCGAACAGCGGGCCCGGGGCGTCGGGGAAGATCATCATGAAGGGCAGCGAGAGAGTGAGCAACAGGAGCGGGACCAGGGGGTGCACCTTGCCGCGCCGGGCGGGTGCACCCGCACCGCCCCGGGCCGGGGCCCCGGCGGCCCCGTTCCCCGCCTCGACCAGCGCCGTTGCCGCGATCGTGCGGGGGTCCCCCAGCTCCGCCAGGACCTCGCCCGTCGTGGCGTCGGGGCGTTCGGCGCGCGTCACCTCGATGTGTTCGGCGAGGTCGGCGAGGAGTTCCTGCCGACGGTCGGCGGGGAGCGCGGAGGCCTCGCGCTCAACGGCGGAGAGGTAGTCGCGTACGGGGTCGGCAGAGTTCTTCATGCGAGGTCTCCGGTGGAGGGGTGCGGGGTGGTCAGGAAGGCATCGACGGCGTCGCGGAAGCCGGGCCAGACGCGGGAGAACTCATCGAGTGCGGCCCGGCCGCTGTCGGTGAGCGCGTAGTAGCGACGGGGTGGTCCGGAGACGGACTCCTGCCAGGTGGTGGAGACCAGGTCGTCGCGGCGGAGCCGGGAGAGCAGCGGGTAGACCGTGCCCTGACTGGTAGCCAGGGCACCGGAGTCCTCCAGAGCCTGGAGGAGTTCCACGCCGTAGCGGGGGCGGTCCCGCATCAGGGCGAGCACGCAGTACTCCAGGACACCCTTGCGCAGCTGGGCGGCTGCCCGGGCCTGCTTGGTCGAATCACCTGGTTCCATGCGATGCAAGGTACCTGGTGGGGCAAGTGGATGGGAAGGGGGCCCGGATCCGCTCAGCTTGTTCCTGGCCCACCGGCCCGCCGCCTGCGGGTCCCACAGGCGGGTCCCGCCCAGGGACTGCTCGAACAGGCGGAACGTGTGTTCCCGGTCAAATCTGTGCAGGTAGCAAGACCGGGCGAGGTTCGACGTCGTCCGGGGTGGCGCCGGTTACTGAATCCCACAGCCGGACCGGTGGTGCGTCACGGCCCTGTCCGCGCGGGGCGGGTTCGCTCTTCGAAGGCGACCTGCTTGATGCCGTCGTCCTCCGACCCGACGCCCCGCGCCCACTCATCGATCTCGAAGGTAGCGGCCAAGGCCGAAGGGTGATGCTGCTCGAAGTCGATGAGCACGAGGAGTGTGGTCCGTGTCTGTTCGCCCGCCGGCGGCCCGGCCTCCTCCCGCAGCTCGCGCCCGAGAGCTTCGTGCACGAGCTCGCAGTCCATGCCAATGACCAACTGCACTCGGGGCACTGGGACCCTCCGCTCAATGGCAAAGGGGGCTCGCCACTTTTGAGCCGTCAGACTGTCCCGTGGCGCGTCGGATCAGGCGTGTGCCGGCTCCTGTTCCGTTTCGGCGGCCGCTCGGACGGTGGACGGCGTCCCGCGCCAATAACCACAGAAGTAGATCTGCTGCTTGTCGATACCTCGCTCGTTCACCAGATATCGCCGCACGGACGTGGCAAGAGTGGACTCACCGGCTACCCATACGTACGGCGTGCCAGGGGGGAAGGGCAGGTCGCGCAGTGCCTCCACCGTCCGAGAACCGTGGGAGCCCGAGCGGTACAGCCAGGTCGCCTCACCACGCAGGTCCAGCACATCCTGCTCATCCTCGACTTCGAGCAGTGTGTACACAGGGGTGCGGGCGCCTTCGAGCATGGACGCGATCGCGGGCAGAGCCGTCTCGTCGCCGATCAGCAGCTGCCAGTCCGCGTCTCCGGCCTGGTACCGGGCGCCGTCGCTGAGTATGCCGATCCGGTCGCCCGGTTTGGCCGTGCCGGCCCAGGCAGAAGCCGGACCGCTGTCCCCGTGCAGCGCGAAGTCGATGTCGAGCCGGCGGCGAGCATGATCGATACGGCGAACCGTGTAATTGCGGACCACAGGGCGCCGCTCGGCCGGCATCGCCTGCAGTTCGGCCCACCAATCGGAGCTGGTCGGCAGCTGCAGGTCATCGCAGACCGGGAGGAACAGCCTCACCAGCTGGTCGGCGCCGGCGTAGTGGAAGTCGCCCACATCGTTCCCGGCCAGCGTGATCCGGAGCATCCGCGGGGTAAGTCGGCGCACCTCGGCGACAGTCACGAACATGGGACGCTGCGGTGGCACCCGACCGGCTGCGAGCGATTGGGACATCGAAGAACCACTCCCGAGCTGAAGAAGGCCATTATTAGGTTAGGTTTAGCTTAGTTGCAAAGCGCTTCGGTGTCTCGCCGCCCCCAGCTCCCGATTGCTGCGCCGTCCAGGCAGGCCCTGCGGAGCAGTTGAAGAAGGGCCGGCCGGATGTTTTCGCCTTCCGTAGTCGTGGAGGTGTCAGCCGTTGACGGCTCGCCAGGCTTCAGCCGAGGGATCCTCTGCCGCCCCGGGAAGCCCTGGCAGGCAGTCGGCGATCGGGGCGGTGCTGCCTCGCCGGTCGGGGTCGATCTCGTAGCTGTTCGGCTGCCACCGGCTCACAGTTCGGTACGAGCGCCAGAGCGCATTCTTCCGATGCTCGGTCCCGTAGCCGCGCTGAACTGCTACAAGCAGGCTGTCCGAACTGCGGTCGGGCAGCCGCGGTCAACTGCGACCACTGACTGCCCGGCCGGGACGCTCGAGCCCGTGGGCCCCTGTCCTGGGAGGATGGCCCTGGGGCTCAGGGCTTGGTCACCGGCGCCTGGAGTTCGGTCACCCAGTCGTCGCGGTTGTCCGGGCATTCCAGGTTGATCTCCCGGGGGTATCCGGCTGACTGATACCCGTTTTCGTCGATCCAGAGAGCCAGGGCTTGGGCCGTGGGCAGCACGGTGTCCATGGAGCCGCGATGCACAATGGTCGCCGCCTGGTCGAAAGACGGCAGGTCGAGCACCCGGAACGCGCCGTCCCGAAGCGGGGCCGCGACCTGGACGGCGGCGTGGACGCTGATCTCGCCACCGCCCTCCTGGGCGTCCTCGTAATAGGCGACGCCGGGTCCCGCGGGCGTTACCCCGGCCGCGGACAAGCGCCGGAACAGCTCGTCGTAGAGCGGCCCGATGACCGGGCCGATGTCCTCGGGCTCGAAGCTCGAGGCGTTCGCGGTCAGCTCCGCCACCCGGATCGCCGGGAGACTCTTGATGACGACGTCGTTCGTGGGCATGTGCCCCTCACTCTCGATCGACCGGAGCCTCGCCTCGACCTGGACCAGCCGCACCGCCGCGGCGGCCATTGCAACCTCCAACTCGGACCGCCGCAGCCGCAGCATCGCGCGCAGTTCCTCGGTGGTGACCTTCTCGTCCAGGATCTTGCGGACCTGTTGAAGGGTCAGGCCGAGGCCCTTCAGCGCGATGACGCGGTTCAGACGCGCCAACTGGGCGGCCGAGTAGTACCGGTAGCCGGTGGCGGGGTCGACGTGAGCCGGTCGTAGCAGTCCAGTGGCGTCGTAGTGACGCAGCATGCGGACCGATACGCGGCCGTGCCGGGCGAAGTCTCCGATGGTGAACATGATGTCTCCGAGTTCAGCGCCTGACACGGTGTGAGGGTCAACCGCAGCAGTCACGCCGACGGTAGCTCAAGCGCCAACCTTTTGAGGTGCCGGCAGAGAGCAATACGGGAGACGCCGTCCAAGTAGCTGCAACTGCGGCATCCGACGCGATCACGACCTCAACCGCTCCTCCACCTCACACACCCACAGCGGATCGGGCTCCCACCCGCGAGGTAGAGATCCCGGCCACACGTGCAATCCGCACCTTGCAGCAGCCGCATGGAACCGAGATCTGCAACTTGGCCGAAAGACACCTGTTCGAAAACTCGGCGGGGTCGTTGAACCCGACGATGCCGCCACGACCGTCAAAAAGGAGCGACGTTGACACCCACTGGCCCACGCCGCGCCCCACAGGGCGCAAAAAGTGCATCAGCGACGGACACGATCTCGAACGCGGAGCGCGAACTGTACGGGGGGCGGCTGCGCTACGACCAGTCCTTCGTGCGCCATGCGGGCCCGTTGACCAGGCTTTCCTTCCGGCACATGGCGGCCGCGCTGCCACGCATGGTCGCCCTGGTGCTCCGAACCGGCTGCCAGACGGATCGGCGGGCCATGGCGGGGGTGGTGGCAGCGCAGCTCGGGCAGGGGGTGACCGCGGCGTGGGGGTTGGTCGCGGTCAACAGCGTGCTCACGGATCTGTTCGCGGAGGGGCCGACGGCAGACAAGCTGCGCGGAGCCCTGCCGTCCCTGACAGTACTGGCAGCGACCGCGGTGGTCGCGGCCCTGCTGATGGCGTGGTCGACGGCGATGTCCGGCCGGCTGGAGCCACAGGTGGAACGGGCCGTCTCGGCGCGCTACTACACGGCCGTCACCCGTGTGGAACTGGAAGCAACCGAACGCCCGGAGGTCCAGCGTGTGCTGGAGGCAGGCCGGTTCGGCACGGACTCGGCCCGCAGCATGCTGATGCTGTCCGTGGGGGTTGGCAACGTCCTCGTCTCGATGGTGGCGGCCGCCGTCGTATTGGCGTCACTGCACTGGATGCTACTGCCGATGCTCCTTGTGATCGCCCTGCCCAAGGGGTGGGGCGCGGTCAGCTCCGCACGCCGCGATTACGTCTCGAAGCTGCACTGGATCGACCACCGGCGGGCCATTGCCTCGCTCTTGGGCTTCCTGACCCGCCCGCATGCGCAGGGCGAGATCCGCGTACACGCCGCCGGGACCAAGCTGCTGTCCAGCTACGAGGAGATGTCCCACCAGACCGAGGCGGAGCAGCGTCGCCTGGCCCGTGCGCAGGCCTCCACGGACCTGGTCGCCGGTGGGTTTGCGGGTATCGCGTCGCTGGCCTGCTACGGAGTTCTGTGGTGGTTGCTGGCCGACGGCTCGCTGCCGCTCGCCGTCGGTGGCACCGCGGTCCTCGCGATCCGCGCCTCCACCGCCCGGTTGACCTCGCTGGTCCAGCAGGTCAACCGGCTCTACGAGGAACTGCTCTTCCTCACCGACACCGAGGACGCCATCGCCCTGGCCACCGAGAACGCCATTCCCACCACCGGCGCCCCGCTCCCGGCCCATGTCCATCAAATCCGCGTGGACAACGTGTCGTACACCTATCCCGGGGCCGACTCCCCCGCGTTGCGGAACGTCAGCTTGCGGGTCCCCCGCGGCGAGGTGACCGCGCTGGTGGGCGCGAACGGATCCGGCAAGACCACCCTGACCAAGGTGCTGTCCGGACTGCTGCTGCCCCCCGACGGAAACGTGTGGTGGCAGGACGCCGACGGCAGCGACCGGGTCGAACTCCGTGAGGCCAACCGGGCCGACATCTTTGCCATGGTGGGGCTGCTCGCGCAGGACTTCCCTCGCTGGGAGATGACCGCAGCTGCGAATGTCGCCATCGGCGCCGGCGACCGCGTCCGCGACATGGGACGGGTCAAGGCCGCCGCCCTGTCCGCGGGTGTCCTCAAGTTGGTCGAGAGCCTGCGTCACGGATGGGACTCCATCGTCTACAAGGGCTACGAGCGCGGTGTCCAGCTCTCGGGCGGACAGTGGCAGAAACTCGGCACCGCGCGAAGCCTGTACCGAGGCGCCCCCTTCCTCCTGGTCGACGAGCCGACCTCGGCGCTCGACCCGCACGCGGAGATCGCCGCGTTCGACGGCCTGTGGTCCCTCGCGGAAGAAGGCCACGCGGTCGTACTCGTGACACACCGCCTCGCGGCCACGGCCAACGCCGACCGCATCTACGTCCTCGACCAGGGCGGGGTGGCCGAGGAGGGCACTCACGAGCAGCTGATGGCACGACAAGACGGCATCTACCGGGGCATGTTCAGTGCCCAGGCAGCCCAATACGGGGCGAACGCGCCGTCGGTTCCCTCACAGACCGGGCGGACCCCGACACCGAATCCGGTGAAGGGCGGCCCGCAGTAGACGGATTTACGGGGTTGCCCACCGCGCTGGGCACGGCGGGCAACCAGGCGTCTGCGTGCCTCAAACGGAGAAGCCTGTGACCTTCTGCGGCGTCACCCGGACAATCAGCCGGAGGACCTCCTCCGGCTCGGCCGGCGGGTCCTCGCCCAGGTACTTCTGCGAGAGCTCGCGCGGCAGCGATTTCTCCGAGTCGTCGATCAGTTCGGCAGTGCCGCGGATGTCTACGGACCGGTACGGGTTCGTGATGTCGAAGACTGTGAGGCTGACCCGTGGATCCCGTGCGAGATTCCGCGCCTTCTGGCGCCCGGCTGTCGTGGAGAACAGCACCGTATCCTCCTCCCTGACGATCCAGACCACCGAGGTCTGCGGACCGCCGTCCCGGTTCAGCGTCGCGACGGTGGCAAAGTTCCTCCCGTCCAGCAGCTTGCGCGTCTCCTCGTTGAACAGCTTTGACACGGCCTCGCCCCTCGTTCAGCACTCCTGGGATCACTGCTTGCGGACAACGGATGCGAAGGCTGGATCCTTCCCGCTGCCGATCATCGGTGTGTGAGGTCTGAAGATCATGCGGTGGCCGCGGGTCACCGCGTAGTCCCTGCCCGCTGACAGGCAGCATTCGAGGGCCTGATGGGCCGGATCACAGGTCGGTTCGCGCGAGTCGAACCCCGTCACCGAGTGCGGAAGTTGGTGCTCGGGCCACTGACGGATCTACCGCCGATGACCGGCTCGACGAACGACCCGACGGTCCAGTTGGTGATCAGCAAGCCGCGACCAGGGCGGCCAACTGGACCGCCCTCCATGGCCGTCAGCGGGAACCTGCAGTGTTGTTCGCGGCTTGACGGTCAGTTACATGAATGGACTCAGACGTGCAGGGCGGGCCGATAGGTGAGCTCTTGGATGTGGCGGTCGAGCGTCCGGCTCTCGATCAGCTCGAGGTCGAAATCGGCCGCGCCCTGGAAGATCGGGTCCAGCCCGGTCCGACCGGTGATCACAGGGAAGATCGTCACCTGGACACGGTCGACCAGGCCTGCGGCCATCAGCGCCCGATTCATCGAGAGGCTGCCGTGCGAGCGCAACGGCACCTCGGACTCCTCCTTGAGCCGGGTGACGACGTCGACGGCATCGCCACTCACCAAGCTCGCGTCCGGCCAGTCGAGGGATCCCTCCAGTGTGGTCGACACAACCGTTGCCGGCAGGCTCCTCATCCGTGAGACCCATGGGTCACGCACCTCGGACTGCGCGGTACTCGATGCCAGCATTCGAGCGAACGCCCGATACGTGTTGGCCCCGAAGACCATGCGCTGCTCCTCGCCGTACAGGGCGAGGCGGTGCTCCAGAAGCTCGGGGCCCTGCTTGCCCCAGTAGCCGGTCCAGTTGCCGCCTGCGGCGCCGAAGCCGTCGAGGCTGGAGAAGACGTCGAATGTATAGGTAGTGGTCATGATGCTCTCCTTCGAGGGCGGTGATGACGTGTCGGGGATGCGGACTGGCAGCCACGGCGAAACTCATCGTCCTTGGACTCCTGGAGTCCTGCCGCCCCGGATACGGCACCAGGGGCTCTACTACGGCCAAGAGAGTGGAAGGGCAGCGTGATCGGCGACGCGGCGGGCGAGAAGAAGAGCGTGGCACGCCGACCCAGCGCGAAACGTGCCGAGGGTGCAACCCGGACGACTGACGCCGGCTCGGGCCACCCTGTCGAGGAGACCACTCGGACGGCCTACTTGGATTCGACTCGTCCGACCGGGTTGGGGCAGCTCGCCAGCGTCTCGCGTGCGGTCTGCCAACTGTTGTCGCCGGGGTGGAGCTGGGTGCGGAGATAGGCCGCGGTGAGCCGCCCGACGGCGGCGACTCGCTCGGGGTTCTCGTCCGTGGTCTCGGCAGCGTCGTACCCGGGGATCCCGCCGAGTGCGTGCCCCGCACCGAACAGGGTGAGCAGGGACTTGGGGCCCGGGCCGAGGGTGTAGGGATCGGCGTGCCAGTCCGGCCCCATGTCCGTGAAGTGCCGGGAGTCGTCCTCGTCGCCGGCGACGACCAGGGCGGGCGTGGTCATCGTGGAGAAGTCAGTGGTCCGGAAGACGGGCAGCGCGTCTGCCATGGGCCCGTTGAGGAGGTCGCCCCTGCCGGGTGCGGCCAGCAGCACGCCCGCCCTTATCCGGGGCTCGATGAGGCTCACTTGCTCCCCGTTGTCGGGGTCGGTGATCCGGGCACCGAGCAGGAGGCCGGAGGTGAAGCCGCCGAAGGAGTGTCCGGCAACAGCGATCTTGGTGTGGTCGAGCCGCCCGGCGAGCAGCGGCACGGCCTTCTCGATCACGTCGAGCCGGTCAAGGATGTGTCTCATGTCCTCGGCGCGCGAGCGCCAGAAGAAGGGTGCTCCGGGGGCGTCGGCGACCAGGTGGCTCAGAGTCCTGGAGGCGAGGTGGGTGGGCTGGACGACTGCGAACCCATGTGCCGCCCAGAAGTTGACGAGCGGCGCGTAGCCGTTCAGCGAGGAGAGGTTGTTCGAGGGGCCCTGACCGTGAGAGAGCAGGATGACGGGAAGTCCGGTCCCGGTCGCGGGTGCTGAGACACGCACCTGCATGTTCACGGGACGTCCGGATACGGACAGCACAACCGGACTGAAGGACAGCACCGGGGCGGGTGCGCCGAAGATGTCGGCGGTGGAGGTGGAGGTGTTCACGGGGCGTTGCTTCCCTTTCTGCGGGCCCTGCCGCCATCCGGTCTCGTGGGACCGGCGACGGACAAGGGGTAAGGAGCGTCCCGCTCCAGCCAATCGAAACGGAACGTCGCTCCATTTACTATCCGGAACGACGCTCCGCTTTGTCAAGTGGCGTCCGAGAGGAACGCGTTGCCCACGGATGGCCCGGCAGGGAAGCCGCCGCCCCGGAGCGTGATTCCTGATCGCCGAGCACGGGTTCACCAGCGCCCTGCAGGCCCGGACGGACCACTGCCCCGGCACCGGGTGAGGGTGCCGGGACAGTGGGGTGCCTCCCGCCCGGCGAGGGCCAGGCGGGAGCGTGGTGCGCGGGCGGAGGTGAAGCACTGGCCGACAGCGCCGGTGGTCAGCCCTGCCGCGGACAACGAACTGATGGATGTCCGGCGCCGGTGACACCCGATGCGCATCCCCTGGGCTTCCGTTCCCGTGCCGTTGGCAGGAGATCCGCAGCCGTGACGCGATGGAGGTGTATCAGCACGTCGAACTGGCGACCGAGCGAAGTTTCGTAGAGCGCCTCCGGCCAGGAGTTCCCGATCGAGCGGGTCGGCCGCTTCGCCATCAGCCAGTCCTGCGCCGACTCGGGCACGGCCCGCAGGTCGAGGTAGTAGTCCCGGCCCGAGACTCGCTCCAGCACCGCCTCGTTGCTGCCCGCCCCGAGCGGCTCCACCGAGAAGCGGCGGTAGGGCTCCTCCGGATCCGTCAGGTCCATCGCGTTGAACGCCCCCTGCCCGAAGGTGTAGCCGATGTTCATGTACTCGGCCCCGGCCGTCTGACGTATGAACTCCCCCTGGGTTTTCGGGTATTGCTCGGGATTGTCGGACTCGTACGAGACATGGCCATTGTGGGCCGACAGCAGCATCCGGTGGCCGGTGTGGCGCTGCCACCACACGGTGTTCTCCGCCATGACCTGGTCGCGGTAGAGCATGGCCTGCGCGATCTTCTCCGGGTCGTCGAAGTCGTAGTACGCGTAGAGGGTGCCGGTCTGGGAGATGGCCCTCGCATGCTGGAGGGCCCATTCGTACGCCTGCCCGTCCCCGTGCGGCCCCTGCGCCTGAAGAAGCTCATAAGCGCGCCGCACCATCGCGGCCGTCCGCTTACGCTCGGCGACGGGCTTGGCCAAGTTTCCGTTGACGGTCTCCTCCACGCTCCCCATCGGCCGGAGCTCGCGGTAAAGGCGGCGGAACTCCGGCAGCAGCTTCGGGTGGTGCGCGGACACATAGTGCGTGACCTCGTCGAAGAGCTCGGGTCCCGCGTAACCGTTGTCTTCACCCATGAACTGCACTGGGTGGTCGGGATGGCGGACGTTGTGGGCGCGCATCCACCTCAGCAGATCGAGATACTCGCCGGTGTTCCATATCCGGTACGAGCTCTGGAACTCCTTCCGCATGATCTTCGCCGGGTCGCCCTTCCCGTACAACACGTACTCGTTGAGAACCAGGCCGGTGGACCAGGGCGCCTCCAGCGCGAAGGTGGTGAAGCCCTTTTCCTCGACGAGGTACCGGAAGACGCGTTGCTTCATCGTGAAGAACTGCCGGGAGCCGTGCGTGGCCTCACCCAGCCCGACGATCTTCGCCGACCCGATCATGCGGCCGAGGGGACGCAGATCGCCGTCGGGGGCACCGGGCACCGTGGAACGCAGTGGCTCCGCGACGCGGGCGAGCTCCCGCACCGGATCAGTGGTGGGCACCTCGTTCGCGTGCACCGGCCGGGCAGCGACCGAGAGCGTGCCGGCCTCGAGCATCAGCACCAACAGGATCAGCAGTAATCGAGGCAATCGATGTGTTCTGTGGAGTACAGGCATGGATCAAGGCTGCGACGGACGGCAAGTCACGACCAGCCTGCCCCCTGCAGTGTTGTTCCTGGGGGTAACCACAGGGCCCCAGCGGCTACTGACCCTGCTGAGCCCGGACAGACCGCCGCCCTACCCCGGCCGACGCGGGAAGGTCGTCAACGGAACCGGCCTCGCCCTCGACACGCCGACGTCGCCCTGCCGAGCCGAAACCGGGCAGGACTTCGGGATGCGGTAGCGCAGGTGGGTCGCGGACTCCGCCAAGGGTTCTCCCTGCGGGATCAGCTCGGCCCGTTCCCCGGCGAACAGCGACGTGCCCTCCCCCATCAGCAGGGGGACGAGGTGGATGTGCACCGCGTCGAGCAGGCCCGCCGTGAGCAGTTGCCGGGCGAGGTCGGCACCCAGCACGAGGACGTCCTTGTCTCCTGCGGCATCCTTGGCCCGCCGGGCTGCGGCCCGCAGCCCATCGAAGGCGAACGTTCCGCCGTTGTCACCGAGAAGGTCTTCCCTGGTCCGGTGGGTGAGGCTCCTGCGGCAGGCACTCCGGAAGGGGCGCGCCGCCCTGGTCACGCCCCTCGACCGAGGCTCGTTGTCGCGGGCCGGAGATTACGGGACGGTCCGTCAGATCATCGCTACACGCCGTGTGATGCGAGTAAAGAAGTTACCTCTGTGTCGACATTCACCCTGTGAAGATTGCGTAGATCACAAGATGATTACTAGGGTCAGGCCTCGAACCTCCGCTCGATTGATCACCCATCCGGGGTGACGGCGAAGGAACCGCCGAGTCCGTGACGTGCACGGAGCCGGGGATTCGTGCGTATCCCCCACAGCCCGGTAGGCGGCTCGAGGAAGAAGGAGCTCGCCTTCGTGGCGTCACACCGTCGTCCCAAGCAGCCGAGCCGCACCCGCGTGACCGTGCTCACCGCGACCGCCGCTGCGGCCGTGGCCCTGACCTCCCAGGCCGCCCACGC